>JBHWMJ010000247.1:0-2618 GCA_043423105.1 Marihabitans sp. | reverse complement strand
GACCTGCCGGACGGCGAGTGGGTCCGGTGGATCTCTCCTGTCCTCGGCACACTGATGTTCGTCGTGGGCGGTCGCCCCTTCCTCACCGGTGGTCTGTCCGAGGCCCGTGACCGCTCGCCGGGGATGATGCTCCTCATCGCGCTGGCGCTCACGGTGGCCTTCCTCGCCTCGTGGGGCGCCACGCTCGGCGTCCTGCCGCACGACCTCGACTTCTGGTGGGAGCTAGCGCTCCTCGTCGTCATCATGCTCCTGGGTCACTGGATAGAGATGCGGTCCCTGGCGCAGACCACCTCGGCCCTGGACTCGCTCGCTGACCTCCTGCCGGACGAGGCAGAGCGCGTCGAAGGGGACGAGGTGGTCGCCGTCGCTCCCGCCGAGCTCTCCGTCGGAGATGTTGTCATCGTCCGCCCGGGCGCCTCGGTCCCGGCCGATGGCACGATCGTCGACGGCAGCGCGAGCTTCGACGAGTCGATGGTGACCGGGGAGTCCACCACGGTCCGGCGTGAGGTCGATGACCAGGTCGTCGCCGGCACGGTCGCGACGGACTCGGGAGTGCGCGTCGAGGTGACCGCCGTCGGGGACGAGACGGCACTGGCAGGCATCCGACGACTGGTCGAGCAGGCCCAGTCCTCCTCGTCGCGCGCCCAGCGCCTGGCCGATCGTGCGGCGGGTTGGCTCTTCTGGTTCGCCCTCGGCGCAGCACTGATCACCGCCACGGTGTGGGGTCTCATCGGCGCTCCGGAGGAGGCCGTCGTGCGGGTCATCACCGTGCTGGTCATCGCCTGCCCGCACGCTCTCGGTCTGGCCATCCCTCTGGTGGTGTCGATCGCCACCGAGCGCGCCGCCCGCGGAGGGGTCTTGATCAAGGACCGGCTGGCGTTGGAGACCATGCGTACCGTCGACGCCGTGCTGTTCGACAAGACGGGCACGGTCACCAAGGGCGAGCCCACGGTGACCGGCATCGAGTCCGCCGGTGACCTCGACGATGAGCGTCTGCTGGCTCTGGCCGCCGCAGCAGAGGGGGACAGCGAGCATCCGCTGGCGTCGGCGATCCGTGGAGCGGCCGAGCGCGAAGGGGTGAGCGTGCCGGCTGCGTCGGACTTCTCCTCTGCCCCGGCGGTCGGGGTCAGCGCGCAGGTCGAGGGGCAGACGGTGCGCGTCGGCGGTCCCTACCTGCTCAGCGAGCGCCGAGCCGACGAGCTCGAGGTGGCCGAGCGGTGGCGCGAGCACGGCGCGACGATCCTGCACGTGCTCGTCGATGACGAGGTCGTCGGGGCCCTACGCCTCGCGGACGAGATCCGTGAGGAGTCACGAGAGGCGATCGAGGGACTGCACGAGCGGGGGCTGCAGGTCGTCATGATCACCGGTGACGCGCAGGCGGTGGCGGACTCCGTCGCCGAGGAGCTGGGGATCGACCGGGTCTTCGCCGGTGTGCGCCCGGAGGACAAGGCAGCCAAGGTGGCCGAGCTGCAGGACGAAGGCTTGAGGGTGGCGATGGTCGGGGACGGGGTGAACGACGCTCCTGCCCTCGCCCAGGCCGACGTGGGCATCGCGATCGGTGCGGGCACCGACGTCGCGATCGCCTCGGCCGGGGTGGTGCTGGCCTCGAGCGACCCGCGATCGGTCCTCTCGGTGATCCGGCTCAGCGAGGCGGCGTACAGCAAGATGCGCCAGAACCTGTGGTGGGCCGCGGGCTACAACCTCGTGTCGGTCCCGTTGGCCGCTGGCGTCCTGGCGCCCATCGGGCTTATCCTGCCGATGAGTGTCGGCGCGGTCCTGATGTCCCTGTCCACCGTGGTGGTTGCGCTCAACGCCCAGCTGCTGCGCCGTCTGGACCTGCGTCCAGGCACGATCTCGAAGGAGAACTCATGACCGCTCACCCGACGCGACGCCAGGCCGGCCGGCTCCTGGGCCTCGGTTCGCTCGTGGCCGTCGCCACGGCGTGCTCCCGAGAGGCGGGTGGGGACGTGCCGTCCGAGACGGGTCCGAGCAGCGAGGGCAGCGCCTCGGCCGGCGGACCCTCCGCTGACAGTACGATCCTCACCGTCTACAAGGACCCCAGCTGCGGCTGCTGCGGCGGGTGGATCAGCCACGCCGAGGAGGCAGGTCTCGCCGTCGAGGTGGTGCACCCCGACGACCTCAGCGCGGTCTTCGCCGAGCACGAGATCGCCGTCGAGCACCAGTCCTGCCACCTGTCGTTGACCGAGGCCGGTGACGTCTTCGTCGGGCACATCCCGGCCCCCTTCGTCCAGGCCTACCTCAGGGACCCGCCGGCGGGAGCTCGTGGCCTGACCGTGCCCGCGATGCCCGTCGGGAGCCCAGGGATGGAGCAGGGCTCGCAGTTCGAGCCCTATGAGGTCCTTCAGCTCGGCGAAGGCGCCAGCACCACCGTCTACGCCAAGGTCACCTCGCCGTCCGACCAAGAGGCCTGACGTCCGTACCCCTCGGCGAAGGGGGGTCAGCGCCCGCCTCGGGAGCGGCTCAGGTCTCAAGGGCGCCCCGGGCGAGGGAGCCCCGGAGTGCTCGGGCTTGTCGTCGTTCGGCAGGGTGGGTGGAGGTGGGCTGCGGACTTCCTGGGGTCTCGAGCTCGACCCGGGTGCGACGAAGGGGGGCACTTT
>JBHWMJ010000243.1:0-10419 GCA_043423105.1 Marihabitans sp. | reverse complement strand
TAAGTGCCGCCTCGCCCGGAGAACCCGGCGAGGCGGCCCCACCGCTTGACCGTCCCGGTGGCTACCGTCACCGCACGAGGAGGTTCCCCGAGTGCTGAGATTCATCGTCCGTCGGCTGCTCCAGCTGGTGCTGGTGGCCTTCGTCCTGTCCGTGCTGCTCTTCACCTGGCTCAAGAGCCTTCCGGGCGGCACCGTGTCGTTGATGCTCGGTGAGCGCGCGACGCCGCAGGCCCGCGAGGCGCTCACCAGGGCGCTCGGCCTCGACCAGCCGATCCACGTCCAGTACTGGAGCTTCCTCAAGCGGGCCCTCCAGGGTGACTTCGGGGTCTCCAACGGCGTCCAGCCCGGCACCCCCGCCCTGCAGGTCTTCACCGAGCGCTTCCCCGCGACCATCGAGCTGAGCTTCTTCGCCCTCCTCATCGCCGTCTGCCTCGCCCTCCCCCTTGGCTACGTCGCGGCTCGTCGTCGCGGTGGTGTGCTCGACAACCTCTCGATCGTCGGGTCGCTCGTCGGCGTCGCGGTCCCCGTGTTCTTCCTTGCCTTCCTCCTGAAGTACTGGTTCTCCGTGAAGTGGGGGATCATGCCGGTCTCCGGCCGCCAGGACGTCAGCGACGCGACCCGTGTCACCGGCTTCTTCGTGCTCGACGGCATCCTGACCCGCGAGTGGGACGCCTCGCTCGACGCGCTCAAGCACCTCGTCCTGCCGAGCGTCGCGTTGGCATCCATCCCCTTCGCCATGATCTTCCGGATCACCCGGGCCAGCGTGCTTGACGTCCTCGACGAGGACTACGTGCGCACAGCCCAGTCGAAGGGGTTGTCGCACCGGGTCATCCGGGGCCGCCACGTCATGCGCAACGCGCTGCTCCCGGTCATCACCGCCATCGGTCTGCAGACCGGCGCGCTGCTCGGTGGCGCGGTCCTCACCGAGACCGTCTTCAACTTCCCCGGCATCGGCTCGGCCCTCGCCGAGGGGTTCACCAAGCGTGACTACCCGGTCCTGCAGGTGATCATCCTCGCCGCCGCCGCCGTCTACGTCCTGGTCAACCTCGTCGTCGACGTGCTCTACGCCGTCGTCGACCCGCGAGTGAGGACCCGATGAGCACCTCGACCACCCGCACCCCGCAGGAGCCGCCGGAGGGCGAGAGCCGCCGCCCCGAGGGACTCGGTGCGCGCAAGAAGCGCCGCATCGACGAGCTGGCCGAGGCCGGCGCCGTCTCGGACTCCCCCGGCACCAGCCTCATCGCCTCGGCCTGGAAGCGGCTGCGGCGCAACCCCGTCTTCCTCGTCGGCCTGGGCATCACGATCGCCTTCGTCGTCCTGGCCGTCATCTCCCCGTGGATCGCCCCGCACGACCCCGGCGAGTGGCTGCTCAAGGACAAGGTGCGTCCGCAGACCAACCCTGTCCCCGGAACCGAGCCCGGCCACCCGCTCGGCGCGGACGACAAGGGACGCGACCTCTTCTCTCGGCTGCTCGTCGGCAGCCGTCAGACCCTCATCGTCGGGGTCATGGCGACCTTCTTCGGGCTCGTCGGCGGGCTGATCCTCGGCACCCTGGCCGGCGCCTTCAGCGGCTGGGTGGACTCGGTGATCATGCGCGTCGTCGACGTCATGCTCTCCATCCCGAGCCTGCTGCTCGCCTTCTCCATCTCGGCGATCGCCGCCCGACCGAGCCAGTGGACCGTGATCATCGCGATCGCCATCGTCCAGGTGCCGATCTTCGCCCGGCTGCTCAGGGGGTCGATGCTCGCGCAACGCAGCAAGGACCATGTCCTGGCGGCTCGTGCCCTCGGCGTCAAGCGCTCGGCGATCATCCTGCGGCACATGCTGCCGAACTCGCTCGGGCCCGTCATCGTCCAGGCCACGCTCGTCCTCGCGACAGCGATCATCGACGCCGCAGCCCTGTCCTTCCTCGGGGTCGGCAACCCCGACGACCGCAGCCCGGAGTGGGGCCAGATGCTCGGCCGCGCCCAGGGGTTCTTCTACGACCACCCCCACCTCGCGTTCTACCCGGCCATCTGCATCATCATCGTCGCCCTCGGCTTCACCCTCATGGGTGAGTCGCTGCGCGAGGCCCTCGACCCGAAGTCCCGGAGGTGAGCCCGATGAGCGGAACGACGACCACCACCGCACGAGGCGAGCGAAGCACCCCTTCGTCCGGACCGCTGCTGTCCGTGCGCGACCTGACCGTCACCTTCCAGCGCCGCGGCGAGGAGGCCTTCACCGCCGTCGACGGGCTGAGCTTCGACGTACGCCCCGGCCAGACGGTCGGCCTGGTCGGCGAGTCCGGCTGCGGCAAGTCGGTGACCTCGCTGGCGATCATGGGTCTGCTCCCGCCCCGGGGCAACACCGTCACCGGCACCGTCGACTTCGAGGGGACGGACCTGCTCACGCTCCCCGACAAGGACATGCGCAGCAGACGCGGCCGCGACATCGGCATGATCTTCCAGGACCCGCTGAGCTCGCTCAACCCGGTCGTCCCGATCGGGCGCCAGGTGACCGAGGTCCTCGAGCGGCACAAGGGCCTGTCGAAGAAGGCCGCCCGGCCGCTCGCCCGCGAGATGCTCGACAAGGTCGGCATCCCTGACCCCGACCGGCGACTCTCGGAGTACCCGCACCAGCTCTCCGGCGGCATGCGGCAGCGCGCACTCATCGCCATGGCGCTGGCCTGCGAACCCCGGCTGCTCATCGCCGACGAGCCGACGACCGCGCTCGACGTGACGATCCAGGCGCAGATCCTCACCCTCCTGCGGGACCTCGTGCGCGAGATGGGGACGGCGCTCATCATGATCACCCACGACCTCGGTGTCGTCGCCGGCCTGTGCGACGAGGTCAACGTCCTCTACGGCGGCCGCCTCGTCGAGCGCGGCGAGAGGCACCCCCTCTTCGCCGAGCCGCGTCACCCCTACACCGGGGGGCTGCTCGCCTCCGTGCCCGACCTGGCCGGCGACCGGCGTGCGCGGCTCAACCCGGTGCCGGGGTCGGTCGCCGACAACCTGCCGTGGACGAGTGCGTGTGCCTTCGCCCCCCGCTGCGCCAGCGCGGTAGACCGCTGCCGCGAGGAGACCCCGGCGCTCGCCGAGCGCGACGGCCGAGCGCTCCGCTGCTTCAACCCGCTGCACGGCGAGCCCTCCCCCGCCGAGGGCCGCAGCAAGGAGATGGCCCGATGAGCACGACCGCGAGCGAGCACGCCACCCGGACGAAGGGGGCCAAGGGCGACGTCCTCCTCGACGTCCAGGGCCTCAAGGTCCACTTCCCCATCACGCGCGGGGTGATCTTCGACAAGGTCGTCGGCTACGTGTACGCGGTCGACGGCGTGGACCTGCAGATCCGACGCCGCGAGACCTACGGCCTCGTCGGGGAGTCGGGCTGCGGCAAGTCGACGATGGGGCGGGCGATCCTCGCCCTCGAGGAGATCACCGACGGCACGGTGACCTTCGACGGCGAGGCCCTCACCGATCTCTCCGGCGAGGACCTGCGCAAGCGCCGTCAGGACCTCCAGATGGTCTTCCAGGACCCCATGGGCAGCCTCGACCCGCGCCAGAGCGTCGAGTCGCTGCTCGTCGAGGGGATGAAGGCGCACGGGCTCGTCAAGAACGCCGAGGAGGCCCAGCCACGCCTCAAGCAGCTGCTCGAGGACGTCGGTCTGCCTGCCGCCGCGCTCAAGAAGTACCCGCACGAGTTCTCCGGTGGTCAGCGGCAGCGCATCGGGATCGCCCGTGCGCTGTCGGTCAACCCCGAGCTGATCGTCGCCGACGAGCCGGTCTCGGCGCTCGACGTGTCGGTCCAGGCGCAGGTCATCAACCTCATGACCGACCTGCAGGACGAGTACGACCTCACCTTTCTCGTCATCGCCCACGACCTCGCGGTCGTCCGGCACATCTCCGACCGGATCGGCGTGATGTACCTCGGTGGGCTGGTCGAGGAGGCGGACGCCGGCGAGCTGTACGAGCAGCCCCTCCACCCGTACACGCGGGCGCTGCTCTCGGCCGTCCCCGTGCCGGACCCGGTCGCCGAGGACGAGCGCGAGCAGATCCTCCTCACCGGAGACCTGCCCTCGCCGGCCAACCCGCCGAGCGGTTGCCGCTTCCACACCCGCTGCCCGTGGCGCTAAGAGAGCCGCTGCGACACCGAGCGCCCCGAGCTGCGGGTCGTCGAGATCGACGGGGTGTCGACGAGCCACAAGGTCGCCTGCCACTACGCCGAGCAGATCGCCGCCGGCGAGATCGAGCGGCACGCGGTCGAGACGCAGCTCGAGGACAAGCCCCAGGCTCTCAAGGAGGCCGAGGCCGCCGCGATCACCGACGACATCCCCTTCGCGTGACGCCCGCCACGCCGGATCGACGAAGGACCGTCACCTCGAGGTGACGGTCCTTCGTCGATCGGGGCGAAGGGGGGTCAGGCCCGCCTGTCCCCCGGTGTGCCGTCCACCGACTCCTCGACCTTCGGGTCGGCGACGACGGGGTCGGCGGCCGCGGGGTCGGCCACGGCCGGGTCAGCCGTCGCGTCGACGACGCCGGACCCGAAGAGACCGCCCTGGTCCTGGTCCGTGACGTCCGTGGTGTCGATGACCTGGCGCGCCTCGGCGAAGTGGCAGCGCGACGGGTGCAGGGCCACGCCGTCCTCGCGGGGCTTCAGCTCCGGCGTCTCGGTCTTGCAGATGTCCTGGGCCTTCCAGCACCGCGTGTGGAAGTGGCAACCCTTCGGCGGGTTCGCCGGCGAGGGCACGTCGCCACTGAGCACGATCTGCTCCCGCTTGCCGCGCATCGTCGGGTCCGGCACCGGCACGGCCGAGAGCAGCGCCTGGGTGTACGGGTGCGTGGGCCGGCTGTAGACCTCGTCCTCGTCACCGATCTCGACGATCCGCCCGAGGTACATCACGGCGACCCGGTCGGAGATGTGCCGGACGACCGACAGGTCGTGGGCGATGAAGACGTAGGAGAGCCCCAGCTCGTCCTGGAGCTTCTCCATGAGGTTGATGACCTGCGCCTGCACCGACACGTCGAGCGCGGAGACCGGCTCGTCGCAGATGAGCACCTTGGGGTTGAGCGCGATGCCGCGGGCGATGCCGATGCGCTGCCGCTGACCACCGGAGAACTGGTGGGGGTAGCGGTTGATGTGCTCGGGGTTGAGGCCCACGAGGTCGAGCAGCTCCTGCACACGCTGGCGACGTCCCTTGCGGGGCACGACATCGGGGTGGATGTCGAAGGGCTCCCCGACGATCTCCCCGACCGTGCGCCGCGGGTTGAGGGAGGTATAGGGGTCCTGGAAGACGATCTGGATGTCGCGACGCAGCTTGCGCATCGCGGCTCCCGACTGGGCGTGCATGTCGACGCCCTCGAACTCGACCCGTCCCTCCGTCGGTTCCTCGAGCCGCATGAGGAGTCGGCCCAGCGTCGACTTGCCGCAGCCGGACTCACCGACGACGCCGAGGGTCTCGCCCCGGCGCAGCTCGAAGTCGACCCCGTCGACGGCCTTGACGTGCCCGACGGTCCGGCGCAGGACGCCGCCCTTGATCGGGTAGTGCTTCTTCAGGCCGTGGGCCGAGAGGACGATGTCATGCTCGGGCATCGAGCACCTCCTGGGAGAAGTGGCACGCAGCCTCGCGACCGGGTGCGACCTGCTCGAGCAGCGGCCGCTCCGTGCGGCAGATGTCCTGCGCGAGCACGCACCGGGGGTGGAAGGCGCAGCCCGCCGGGATCCGCATGAGGTTCGGCGGGAGACCGCCGATGGCCGAGAGCTCCTGGCCCTTCTGGTCCAGGCGCGGGATCGACTCGAGCAGACCCTTGGTGTACGGGTGCGCGGGGTTGGCGTAGGCATCCTCGACATGCGCCCGCTCGACGATGCGCCCGGCGTACATCACCGAGATGCGGTCGGCGACGTCCGCGACGACACCGAGGTCGTGCGTGATGAGGATCAGGCCCATGTGGTGCTCCTCCTGGAGCTCCTTGAGCAGGGCCATGATCTGTGCCTGGACGGTGACGTCGAGCGCGGTCGTCGGCTCGTCGGCGATGAGCACCTTGGGGTCCAGCGCGATCGCCATGGCGATCATGATCCGCTGGCGCATACCGCCGCTGAACTGGTGCGGGAAGGCCTTGACCCGCTCACGGGCAGCGGGGATGTTGACCCGCTCCATGAGGCGCACGGCCTCCTCGTAGGCGTCCGACCGGTTCATCCCGCGGTGCTTGCGGAACATCTCTCCGATCTGCCAGCCCACGGGGAAGACCGGGTTCAGCGAGCTGAGCGCGTCCTGGAAGATCATCGAGATCTCCGGGCCGCGCAACTTGCGCCGCTCCGCGTCGGGCATCGTCAGCAGGTCCTCGCCCTTGTAGAGGATCTGACCGCCGGTGATCGCTGCCGGAGGCATGTCGAGGATGCCCATGATGGCCTGCGCCGTCACGGACTTGCCGGACCCGGACTCACCGAGGATCGCGAGGGTCTCGCCCTCGTCGAGGGCGATGTCGACACCGTTGATCGCCTTGGCGACACCATCGAGGGTGCGGAACTCGACGTGCAGGTCGCGGACGGCGAGCAGGTGGTCACCGTCGATGTCCGGCAGCTCGTGGCGCGACGCGCTGGCTGCGGGTGTGCTGCTCATGCGTTCACTCTCCTCATCGGCTCGTGGCCCTCATCGGCTCTTCGGGTCGAAGGCGTCACGTGCGGCGTCACCCAGGAGGATGAACGCGTACACGCAGACGCTGAGGAAGAGTGCGGGGAAGAACAGGATGTGCGGGTAGGTCCGGACCGCCGTGAGGGCGTCGCTGATCGCCACACCCCAGGAGACGGCGGGCGGGGTCAGACCGATGCCCAGGAATGACAGGGTCGCCTCGGCGACGATGAAGACACCGAGGTTGATCGTCGAGACGACGAGGACCGGCGCCATCGCGTTGGGGATGATGTGCCGCCGGATGATCCGGACGGGCGAGGCCCCGAGCGCTCGGGCGGCCTGGACGTAGTCGTTCGGCATGACCTGCATGACCGAGCTGCGCATGAGACGCGTGATGCTCGGCCAGCCAAGGATCGACAGCGCGATGACGACCTTGCCGACGACGACGAGGTACGGGGTGTTCTGGTCGTTCGGGAAGGCGCTCATGAAGAGGATGCCGCCGAGGAGCAGCGGGATCGCGAAGAAGATGTCCGTCAGCCGGCTGACGAGCGCGTCGACCCAGCCGCCGAAGAACGCCGCCACGATACCGGTGACGACACCGACGGTCGTCGTCACGAGCGTGGCGAAGATCCCGACGAGGATCGAGGCCCGGGCGCCGTGGACGGTCCGGCTGAAGATGTCGTAGCCCTGCATGTCACGACCGAAGATCGCGTCAGCGTTCGGCTTCTCGCGGACGTCGCCGGTAGCCCGGGGGTCGACGTCGGTGAAGAGGGTCGGCCAGATCGCCATGAGCACGAAGAGCAGGATGAGCGAGGAGGCGACCCAGAACATCCAGTTGCTCCGCAGCTCGCGCCAGGCGTCGGCTCCGAGGGAGCGGGCCTTCTCCCGGTCATGATCGGGCTGGTCCGCGACGATCTCCGCGCGGGACTGGGGCTCGTTGCCGGCGTCAGTCGTCATGGCTGATCCTGGGGTCGAGGACACCGTAGAGCAGGTCCACGATGAGGTTGACGATGAGGTAGACGATGACCAGGGCGGTCACCGCACCGACCACGGCGAAGGCGTCGCGCTGGTTGATGCTGCGGAAGATGTACCCGCCGATGCCCTGGATGTTGAAGATCCGCTCGGTGATGATCGCACCGCCGAGCAGCGCACCGAAGTCGTACCCGATGTAGGTGAGCACCGGGATCATCGAGTTGCGCAGCGCGTGGATGCCGATGGAGCGCCGCTGGCTCAGGCCCTTCGCCTTCGCCGTCCGGACGTAGTCGGCCCGGAGGTTCTCGGCGAGGTTGGTGCGCGTCAGACGCGCGACGTAGGCCATGGACAGCGACCCCAGCACGATCGCCGGCAGGAGGAGGTCGTACATCGACGGGTCGCTGGGCACGGTGACCGGGAAGAGCTTCCACTGGACACCGAGGAAGTACTGAGCCATCGCTCCCGTCACGAAGACGGGGATGGAGATGACTGCCAGCGTGCTGACGAGCACGAGGTTGTCGAGGAAGCCGCCTTTTCGGATCGCGGCGAGGGCACCTGCTGCGATGCCGATCACGCCCTCGATGATGAGCGCCATGACCGCGAGCTTCGCCGTGATCGGGTAGCGCTGCTGGAGCTCGTCAGCGATCGGCCGGTTGTACTTGCTCTCGCCGAGGTCGCCCTGGACGACGTTGCCCATGTACTTCGCATAGGCGACCGGCAACGGGTCGTCCATGTGGTACTTGGCCCTCTGCTCCGCGACGACGGCGGCCGGGCAGCCACGGTCCCCGCACATGCCGGCGGTCGGGTCACCGAGCGCGAAGACCATCGTGTAGATGATGAACGTCGTCCCGATGACCACAGGGATCATCTGCAGGAACCGACGCGCGATGTACTGACCCACGTGCCTTCCTCTCTCTGCCTGACAGCCACGCGAAGGCCCGGCCGCACGAGGCGGCCGGGCCGACGCGGGACAGGCTACTTGACGGTGACGTTCAGCAGGTCGGGGCGACCCGAGGCCTTGCTGATCTTCACGTTGTCAAGCTTCTCGCTCCAGCCGATGGTGGAGGTGTAGTACCACATCGGGATGGCCGGCATGTCCTCGGCGAGCATCTTCTCGGCCTCCTGGTACAGGGCGTAGGACTCCTCGCCCTGAGCCTTGGCGGCGTCCTTGAGCTTGGCGTCGAACTCCTCGTTGGAGTACTTGCCGTCGTTGCTCGAGCCACCCGTGGCGTACAGCGGGGTGAGGAAGTTCTCGATGTGCGGGTAGTCCGCGATCCAGCCGGAGCGGAACATGCCCTTCATCTTGCCCTCGCCGATCTGCTCACGGAAGGCCGCGAAGGTCGTCACCGGCTGGGCGACGCAGTCGACACCGAGAGCGTCACGGATCGAGTTGCAGGTGGCCGTGGTCCACGGCTTGTGGTCCGAGTCCGCGTTGTAGGCAAGGGTGATCTTGCCCTTGAAGCCACCGGCCTCCTCGAGCAGGGCCTTGGCCTTCTCGGGGTCGTAGACGCAGAACTCACCACAGGCGTCGGGGGCGTGGCCCTCGATGGCGGGAGCAGACCAGCCCGTGGCGACCTCGCGCGCACCATCGAAGTGGTCGTCGATGATCTTCTGACGGTCGATGGCCATCGAGATGGCCTGGCGGACCTTCGGGTCCTTGTACTCGGGCGAGACGTTCTCGGGGGCGAAGGTGACCGTCTGGATGGCCGGGTAGGCCATCTGGGCGTTCCGCTCCGGGAGGTCCGTCTGGTACTTCTTGTCGACCATGGCGCTCGCCGGGATCGTGTCGATCGCGTCGAGGTTGCCACCCAGGAGGTCGTTGTAGGCGGCCTCCTCGTCGTCGTAGATCCGGAAGGTGATCTGGTCGACGTTGCCCGCGGCCGCGCCGCCGCCGTAGTCGGCATACTTCTGGAGGACGGCCTGCTGGCCGGTCGACCACTCGGTGAGCTGGTAGGGGCCCGCGCCGATCGGCTTCTTGGCGAAGGCCTCCGGGTCGGCGAAGAACGCGTCCGGCTGCGGGGCGAAGGCCGTGTAGCCGAGACGGATCGGGAGGTTCGAGACCGGCTCGCTGGTCTTGATGGTGAAGGTGTGGTCGTCGACGACCTTGAGGCCGGAGAGCTCCTTGACCTTCGAGTCCTCGCCGTTGACCTCGGCGAAGCCCTCGATGGGCTCGTAGAAGTACGAGAGGTACTGGGCGTTGGGGCCGTACGCGGTGTAGTTCCACGCGTCGACGAAGTTCTTCGCCTTGACCTCGGTGCCGTCGTGGAACTTCACGCCCGGCTTGATCTTGACGGTGAAGGTCTGGTTGTCCTCGGTCTCGATCGACTCGGCGAGGTCGTTCACCGGCTGCGAGGTCTCGGGGTCGTAGCGGAAGAGCGTCGAGGTGAAGAGCTCGACGATGTCGTGGCCGCACGACTCACCCGTATCACCGCCGACGAGCGGGTTCTGGGGCTCGCAGCCGCGGACGACGATGTCGCCGCCGGTCTGGCTGGCACCGCTGCCAGCGTTGCCGGCGTCGGTGCTGTCACTGCCGCTGTCGCCACCACACGCGGTCGCGAGCAGCGCGACAGCGGAGATACCGGCAACGGCCATCGCGCGAGAGTTGACTCGCATAGATGTCCTCCTGATTCTCGGCCACCCAGGGGATGGACCGTCCGGACGGCTGCCCGGGAACTGACGCAGCCACGGTCGTCGCTGCTCGGGCCATCTCACACAATGAGAATGGGCTTGCGCCACGGGGCAGGCCGGGTCGTGTCCCAACTGTGACGGTTGCGAGACCTTCCAGGTCAGGAGCCTGCGACGACGTCCTCGAGCAGGAGCGGCTGCTCGTCGGGACCAGCGAG
>JBHWMJ010000216.1:0-5356 GCA_043423105.1 Marihabitans sp. | reverse complement strand
GGATACGGTCCGAGCGTGGACCCGATCACCAATCCCTACGCCCCCGGCGCCGGCCAGCGCCCGCCCGAGCTCGCCGGCCGCGACGACCAGCTGCAGACCTTCGACGTCGTGCTCAAGCGCGTCGCCGCCGGGCGCGCGCCTTCCCTCGAAACATAGGGAGACACCTGGCCGCTACGCGTCCGTGCCAGCACTGGTTCCACCGCGCACCAGGGACGTCATCTCCCGGCAGGGAATCCGAGCGGGCGGGTCACCAAGCATCAGTGATGTTGCCGTTATCGCATCACTGATGCACCATTGAGGTATGCGGACGACGGTGAACCTCACCCCTGACGTCGAGGCCGAGGTGGCACGCCTCCGCCGCGAGCAGGGGCTGGGGACGAGCGAGGCGATCAACACGCTCGCCCGGCGAGGCATGCAGCGTGCCGATCGCCCTCAGGCGTTCGCCCAGCGCACAGCGCGACTCGGGGCGCGGGTGGACATCACCAACGTCGGCGAGGTTCTCGACCTGCTCGACGACGCATGATCATCGACGCCAACGTCCTGCTCTACGCGGCGGACGCGACCGCCCGCGAGCACGAGACGGCCCGCACCTTCCTCGAGGAGCACCTCAACGGCGACACCCGGGTGGGGCTGCCGTGGCAGAGCCTCGGGGCCTTTCAGAGGATCTCGACGCACCCGCGCATCTACGACGCTCCCCTGGCAGGCACCGAGGCTGCCGCCTTCGTCGAGGACTGGCTCGCAGCCCCCGCGGCGTGGATGCCCGACGTCACCGCGTCCACCTGGTCGATCGTGCGCCGCCTGGTCGACACCTATGCCGTCACCGGCAACCTCGTCCCGGACGCCCAGCTCGCCTCCCTCGCCATCCAGCACGGGGTGCCGGTCGTCAGTGCCGACTCGGACTTCGCCCGATTCACTGAGGTCACCTGGCTCAACCCATTCGCCCGCTGAGGGGGTCGCGCCCGACAGGGCGCACAATCGTCGGGTGGTCGGTCTTCTCCTCGCTGTCACCTTCGCCTGCGGCGTGATCATCGCTGGCGCTCACGTCGTCAACCGGCGCTTCATCGCCCCCGTCTACGACGTCGTCGCGAACCTCACCGCCTTCGTCTGCGCGGCGGCCGCGTCGAGCCTGCTGCACGAGTGGGTGTCGGCCGGGTTCGCCGCCGCTGCGGTCGCCTGCTGGGTCGTCCTCGCGCGCCGGACGGCACTGGCCCTGAGCCAGGGCCGTCCCGCGGTCGGCCAGGTCGTCGAGCTGCGCTGAGGCGCCAGCCCGTCGAACCCGTGCCACGCTGAGTCATGGCATGGGAGACCCACCCGCTCACACCGGCCCGGTTCGACGACTTCGCCGACGTCATCAACCCCAACCGCCGCTCAACGCACTGCTGGTGCCCGTCCCACCGCCTGCGCGCCCAGGAGATCGACGAGCTCGGCGACGGCAGCCGTGAGGCCGCCGCCCGCGCGCTCACCCGTCGACGATCCCCCTTCGGCGTCATCACCTACCGCGACGGGAACCCCGTCGGCTGGTGCCATGTCGCGCCTCGCGCGGACATCCCGCGGCTCGTCGCCTCCGAGCTGATCCGCCCGGTCGATGACGTGCCGGTGTGGTCGATCATCTGTGTCGTCGTCCGCGGCGGTCACCGCCGCCAGGGCGTCACCGAGCACCTCGTCGAGGGCGCGGTGGCGTACGCGCAGGGGCGTGGCGCCCCGGCCGTCGAGGCCTACCCCGTCGACCCGGCGGGTCGGATGGACACGACGATGGCCTTCGTCGGGACGAAGGGGATGTTCGAGCGGGCCGGGTTCCGTCAGGTCGGGACCACCGACGCGGAGCAGCCACGCGAGGTGCGCCCACGAGACGTCGTCGGCGATGGCGACGAGAGCGACCCCCGCGTCTGCAGCGGCATCGCGCACGGCCGGGTCGAGCGCGACCGGACGACGCAGGCCGAGGGCGTCGACCCCCTTCGCCGCCATCCTGTCGACGAGCGCCACCGCGCTGTCGCTGGTACCCACCCCCAGGCCGAGGACGATGTCGCCCGCTACCCCGAGGTCCTGCTCCGGCTCGGCGAGGGTGACGTCGTCGACGACGGGGTCGGGACCCGGCGTGACGGTCTCGGCGACCGCGCTGCCGAGGCGCGCGACGACCTGGCTCAGCGGCAGGCCGTGCGTGGCGTGAGGGAGGTCGCCGTGCGTGGCGTGAGGGAGGTCGCCGTGCGCGGGGTGAGGGAGGTCGCCGTGCGCGGGGTGAGGGAGGTCCACGCTTCGCACCCTGCCACGTCCAGGCTGTGGTCAGGTGACAATCACGCCGATCTGCTTTGGCGGTACACGACAGGGCCGTCGCGGTCGGGTAGGCGACACGATGCTTCGATGAGCGCCACCACGCAGCCCCAGCGCGTCGCCGTCGTCGGAGCCGGGATGGTCGGTCTCGCGACCGGCTGGTTCCTCCAGGAGCACGGCGTCGAGGTGACCGTCATCGACCGGACCGGTGTCGCCGCCGGGTCCTCGTGGGGCAACGCCGGGTGGCTCACCCCGGGCCTGACCACGCCGCTGCCCGAGCCAGCCGTGCTGCGGTACGGGCTGAAGGCCGTGATGTCGCCGAGCTCGCCGGTCTACGTCCCGCCGAAGGCCGACACCAACCTTGCGCGCTTCGTCGCCGGGTTCACCCGCAACGCAACGAACAGCGCGTGGCGGCGCAACATGGCCGGCCTCGTCGGCATCAACGGGCTGGCCTTCGACGCCTTCGACGCGCTGACCTCCGGCGGTGTCGCGGAGCCGACGCGCGAGGCGAAGTCCTTCATCGCCGGCTACCGCAGCGAGCTGGAGCGCAAGGTGCTGCTCGAGGAGTTCGAGCACATCAAGGGCGCCGGGCAGGCGATGGACTTCGAGGTCCTCACCGGTGACGAAGCCCGCGAGATCGAGCCGCTGCTCAGCGACGAGATCGGGGCTGGGCTGCTCCTCAAGGACCAGCGGTACATCGACCCGGGTGCCTTCATGGCCGCCCTCGGCGAGTCCTTCGTCGCGCGGGGCGGACGTCTCGAGACGGGCCTGGAGGTCATGGGTGTCGAGGAGGAGGGCTCATCGGTCGAGCTCCACGGGACGCGCGGCTGGTCGGGCTCGTTCGACGCGGTGGTCCTCGCGACCGGTGCCTGGCTCGGCCAGCACGCCCGCCGGTTCGGGGTGAAGCAGGTCGTCCAGGCCGGCCGGGGCTACTCCTTCAGCGTCGCCGTGGAGCGCACCCCGCACGGACCGGTGTACCTGCCGGCGGCGCGGCTCGCGTGCACGCCGGTCGGGGACCGTCTCCGGGTGGCCGGGATGATGGAGTTCCGTCGACCAGATGAGGCGCTCGACCAGCGTCGGATCGGGGCGATGGTGGAGGCCGCGCGCCCGCTGCTGCGCGGTGCTGACCTCGACGAGCGCGAGGACGAGTGGGTCGGCTCGCGCCCCTGCACCGTCGACGGCCTGCCGCTCATCGGCGCCACGCGCTCCCCGCGGGTCTACGTCGCGGGTGGGCACTCGATGTGGGGCATCAGCCTCGGCCCGGCCACCGGTCGCCTCCTCGCCGAGCAGATCGCCACAGGCCGGCGCGACGCGGTCCTCACCCCCTTCGACCCCCTGCGCTGAGAGGGTCTGGTCTCGAGGCTCGGCGCAGGGCTCCTCCCTGAGGTGCGAGCGCCAGCGAGCCTCGAAGGGCGCACCTCGACCGCCATCGGTGGGTCTCACGTGGGCAGCTGGCGCGCGAGGCGGGGGAGTGCCTTCGCCACCCTGGCCGGCAGCTCACCGTCGAAGGGCGTCACGTCGACCGTCGACCCCGCCGCTCCCTTCGCGCGGCTCCGTGTCCAGGTGCCGAGCGCGCGGCCGCGGTATGTCACGGTCGGTCGGAAGACGCCGTTCTTGCCCGGCACGACCTGTCCCTTCTCCTGCTCGTCGGTCATGACCGCCGACCGGTCCCCGTAGCCGAGGACGATCTCGTCGAAGCCGGGCAGGAGCAGCGGCACTGCCGTCGCCTGACGCCCCAGCCCCCGCGCACTCGTGCCGTACGCCTCGAGCACCTCGGGGTCGACCCACAGCTCGCTCCCGTCCACCGTGATGGCCGCCAGGCCCTCGGTGGCGACGTCGAGCACCGGCGCGAGGTCCCGACGCAGGAGCTTCGTCCACCACAAGAACTCCTTGTCGGCCACCGGTCCGTGGCTCAGCACGTACCGCCGGAACCACTCCGCGATCGCCTCCTCACGATCGAGGCGCAGCGAGCGCGAGCCGACCCACTCCTTGGCGATGACGAAGAGCTGCTCCGTCGCGCCGCCCTTCGTCTCCCGGATCGGGCCGAGGCAGACCACCCCGCTCACCGCGAGATGGAAGATCTGGTGGTACCCACGGCCAGCCTCGACCGGCAGGCCCGCCTCGACCCACGCCTCGAGCAGGTTGGCCCGGCTGAGCCCGGTCGCCGGCACCACTGCCCGGGCTACCTCCTCGGCCCGGTCGAGCATCTCGTCCGTGAGGCCGAGCTCGTCGCGTCGCTTCACCGTCGACCGCAGCACGGGGTCGGCGGTGAGCGAGAGCATCCACCCGAGGTCTTCTGCCGCGACGGCGAAGAGGGTGCCTCGCATCGGCCACGACCGGACGATCTCGCCGCCGTCGTAGGCGGCGTGCACCTCCGTGAGCGAGCGGCCGGTCGTGCGCAGCGCGATCGAGGTGGTCGATCCCGGCAGGTCCTGCGCCTGCGTGCACGCCAGGTGTCGTACCGCATCGGTCGGCGTGGCTATCGGTCCGAGCGCCGAACCTCCGCCAGTTCCCGTCCCTCCCGCCGCGGCGTCCCCGGTGGTGCTGTCCCCCGCATCGTCTGCAGCGCCGCCGTGTCGGCCAGCACGCGGGGAGACGAGCCGGTGGGAGAGCAGGCGCATCCGGGCCACGTCGTCGAGCGTCCAGCGGGTCATGGGCTACATCCTCGTGCGTCATGCATGTCTACGTCCTGCGCCTCGACAGCGTGATCACCAGGCGAGGACCGTCCCGGCGGACTGTGTGGTCGTAGCCGCGGTCGAGGGCTCGATGATGGTGCCCGCACAGCGGTACCGCGTTGGCCAGGTCTGTCCGACCGCCGGCCTGCCACGGATTGAGGTGGTGCGTCTCGGTCCAGGCGAAGGGGATGTCGCACCCCTCGGCGGCACACGTCTCGTAGGTCAGCGCGAGCGCGGCGCGTTGGATGACGGTGAAGAACCTGGTCTGGCGCCCGAGGTCGAGGGGCTGGGACTCGCTGCCGATCACGGCGGGGACCACTCCGGCCTGGCACGCGACCTGCCGGACCTGCCCGGCGGTCACCGGCTCGCCACCGGCAGTGCTGCCCACCCGCGCGGTGAGGCCCTGCAGGTCG
>JBHWMJ010000202.1:0-3122 GCA_043423105.1 Marihabitans sp. | reverse complement strand
GTTGTGCGGCAAGGCGGTCACGGACCGCCCCGGCGTCCTCGAAGCGCTCCTGCTCGGAGAGCTCGGTCATCCGCTCTCGCAGCCCGGTGACGACCGGACGCGTGTCGGTGCGCAGCGCCGCCTGGGCCAGCGCGACCGTCTCGCCGTAGGTCTCGACGTCCACCCCGCCGATGCAGGGGGCCGCGCACCGGCCCATCTCGGCGAGGACGCAGGCCGTGCTCTGCCGCCGTGGGCTGAGCCGGGTGAGGCACTGCCGCAGCGGCACGACCTCGTGCAGCGCGCGGACCGCCTCGTCGGCTGACGAGCGGCTGCCGAAGGGACCCATCCACGCGTCGTCGCCCGCGTGGACCTGCTTGACGACGGACAGGCGCGGGAAGGGCTCGTCGGTCAGCCGGACCCACCATGCCTTCTCGGGGTGGCGTGAGCGGCGGTTGTAGCGGGGCTTGGCGGCGGCGATGAGCCGGAGCTCGCGGACGCGGGCCTCGAGCGTCGTCGCGCACGGGATCGGGGTGACCGACTCGGCGATCCGCACCATCTCGGCCATGCGCGAGCGCTGCTCCGAGGCGGTGAAGTACGAGCTGACCCGGCTGCGGATGTCGACGGAGACCCCGACGTAGAGCGCGCGCCCCTGACCGTCCTTGAAGACGTAGACGCCCGGCGTGCTCGGCAGGTCGCGGGCCAGGTGACGCTTGCGGCGCTGCTCCGGGCTGACCCGGCTCGTGTACGAGGCGAGCTCCTCGTAGGTCGTCACGCCGAGCGACCCGAGCCGGCCGATGAGCCCGTGGAGGACGTCGACGGTCGCGCGCGCGTCGTGCAGCGCCCGGTGGTCCGGGGTGGTCTGCGCCCCGAAGACCTGGGCAAGCGTCGAGAGCTTGTGGTTGCGCACCTCGTCGCGCCGCATGGCGTGCCGGGCGAGCTGGACGGTGTCGAGCACCTCGTGTCGGGGCCAGGGGATGTCTGCGGCGGAGCAGGCCGCCTTGAGGAAGGAGATGTCGAAGCGGGCGTTGTGGGCGACGAGCACCGCGCCCCGGGCGAACTCGAGGAAGGAGGTGACCGCCGCCCCCGGCCGCGGTGCGTCCCGCACCATGGCGTCGGTGATCCCCGTGAGGCTCTGGATGAAGGGCGGGATCGGCTCGCCAGGGTTGACGAAGTTCTGCAGCTCTCCGAGCACCTCGCCGCCGCGCACCTTGACCGCGCCGATCTCGGTGATACCGCAGTCGCGCGGCGACCCGCCGGTCGTCTCGAGGTCGACGACGACGAAGGTCACCTCGCGCAGGTCGGTGCCCAGCCCCAGGGTCTCCTGGACAGGTGCTGTCGTCGTCATGGTCACGACCGTAGGGAGGGGGTCCGACAACGCCGGTCAGGCGCGCCGCGTCCGGCCGGCGTGCTGTGCCTAGGGTGGGCGGCATGGACCCCATGAGCAGCCTCTCGGACACCGCCGCGTACTACGAGGGGTTCGCCCGGGACTACGCGAAGGGGGAGTCGCCCACCTACCTCGACTGGTCCCTGGGCGTCGCGGGCGACCCGGACCTGCTCGGTCGGCTCGGTGAGCTGCCACCGCCGAGACGCCAGCCGAACCTCCTCTTCGCCGCCGCCCGCCACCACGGCGCCCCGGCTCCAGGCCCCTTCGCCGCGATGCGCGACACCGTCCTCGGACGCTGGTCCGAGGTGAGCGCGACGATGCGCTCCCGCTCGACCCAGACCAACGAGCCGGGCCGGTGCGCGACCCTGCTGCCCGTCCTCGACGAGATCGCCGACGGGGGACCGGTCGCGCTGCTCGAGGTCGGGGTGAGCGGGGGGCTGTGCCTCTACCCCGACGCGTACTCCTACCGCTACCTCGACGACGACGGGGCGCTCGTCGCTGCGGCGGGCGACGGCATCCGACCTTCGACTGCGTCGTGGCCGGCGAGGTCGCCCCCTTCGCCCCGGTCGTCCCGGAGGTCGCCTGGCGCGGTGGCCTCGACCTCAACCCGCTCGACGTCACCGACCCGGGCACCCTCGCGTGGCTGCGGGTCCTCGTCTGGCCGGAGCACGAGGACCGTCTCGCCCGGCTCGACGCCGCGGTCGCGCAGGTCGGCTCGCTCCCGCGCACCGTGGTCGCGGGGGACGCCGCAGGGGACGTGCTCGGTGCGCTCATGGGCCGGGCACGGGCGGAGGCACCGCAGGCCCGTCTCGTCGTCTTCCACACGGCCGTGGCGGCGTACTTCGACGACGCGCTGCGGGGGCGGTGGCCCGACCACGTCATGGAGCTGTGCCGCGAGCACGACGCGGTGTGGTTGAGCAACGAGGCGCCGGAGGTCCTGCCGGGGGTCGCCGCGACGGCGCCCGGCCCGGCGCCGAGGGGGACCTTCTGCCTCGCCGTCGACGGCCGCGCCCGGGCGTGGACCCACGGGCACGGCCGCGCGATGACGCTGCTGTGAGGGTGTCCGGGGGGCTCGACCGGGCCGAGGGCAGACGGTGCGGCAGCGCTGTCGGTGCTCGCTCCTAGCGTGGTCGTTGCCTGGCCGACCTGGCGAGGCAGCACCTCGGGACCGACCCCAGGAGGAGATGACATGACGCACGACAGGAGCTCGCTGCTCGTCGAGTGCCGGGCCTGCCCGGTGCAGGGGGTGGCCTGCGGCGGCTGCATGGTCACCGCCCTGCTCGACCCGCAGGCAGCCGGCGTCGAGAGCACGGAGGCGGGGGAGGGCCTGACGCTCGACCTGCCGCTCGACCGGGCGGAACGCCAGGCGGTGGGCCGGCTCGTCGCCGCCGGCCTCGTCTCCGTGGAGACGGCCAACCTCGCCCGGGCCCGGCAGGAGCCGTGGTCGCGGTGGGAGCAGGTCCACGAGACCGGCTGACGGAGACCGACTGACGCAGCAGGCCCGCGTCATCCGGGGGACGACGCGGGCCTGCGTGCGAGCGGGGGGATCAGCCGTAGAGGGCCTCGATCTGCTCCTCGTAGTCCCGCATGACGATGTTGCGCTTGAGCTTCATCGACGGGGTGAGCGTGCCGTTCTCCTCGGTGAAGTCCTCGTCGAGGACGGAGAACTTGCGGATCGACTCGGCCTTCGAGACCGCCTTGTTCGCGTCGTCGACGGCGCGCTGGATCTCGTCGAGCACGGTCTGGTTGGTCCGGGCCT
>JBHWMJ010000179.1:0-7515 GCA_043423105.1 Marihabitans sp. | reverse complement strand
GCTCTGCAGAACGCTGCGCGCGAGCGCCGTGCTCAGGCGGGCGCTCGGCACGCACACGAGCACGGCGAGGTCCGGGTGCAGCGGGAGGCGCGTGGTCATGAGCTCGGGCGTCATCACGGAGACTGTCGCGCCGCCGTAGACGCTCGCGGACGCGTTGTCGGGGTGACCCTCCATGGCGCTGGCGACCTCGTTGACGACGTCGAGGAGCCCCTCGCGGACAGCAGGGTCAGGGTCGCCGGCGGACCCGACACCCTGGGCGAAGGGGGTGGCCTGGGGGCAGGCGAGGGCGGCACCGGCGAGCGCGCCGGTGACGATCGCGGTGGCCGACGAGCCCATGCCTCGGCTGTGCGGCACGGAGTTCGTGCACCGCAGGTGCAGGCCGCCGGGGCGCTCCAGGCCGAGCCGGGCGAAGGTCTGCGTCAGCGCCTGGACGACCAGGTGGGTCTCGTCGAGCGGGACGCTCCCCTCCCCTTCGCCGTGGACCTCGACGACGACCCCGGGCTCCTCGACGACAGTGGCGACGCACTCGTCCCACACACCGAGCGCGATGCCGACGGAGTCGAAGCCGGGGCCGAGGTTGGCGCTGCTCGCGGGCACGCGCACGCCGACCTGGGCGCCGACGCGCGGCTGCTCCCAGGTGAGGGCGACGGGCTCGGTCACGAGGCTCACCCGTCGAGGCCGAGGGCCGCGGCGACCTCGAAGGCCTCCGGCGCGACCTTGACCGGCTCGATCTCGCTGCCGTCAGCGGTGCGCAGCGCCCACTGCGGGTCCTTGAGACCGTGGCCGGTGACGGTGCAGACGATCGTCGCGCCGGAGGGCACCTGCCCGGAGGCGTGCTGCTTGAGCAGGCCGGCGATGCTCGCCGCGCTCGCGGGCTCGACGAAGATCCCCTCGGTCGAGGACAGCAGCCGATGCGCCTGGAGGATCTCCTCGTCGGTGACGGAGTCGATGAGCCCGCCGCTGTCGTCGCGGGCCTGCTCGGCCTGCTGCCACGACGCCGGGTTGCCGATGCGGATCGCCGTGGCGATCGTCTCGGGGTCGTCGACCGGGTGACCCTTGACGAGCGGCGCGGCGCCAGCGGCCTGGAAGCCCCACATGGTCGGCGTCCGGGTCGCCACCGCTGCCAGCTCGCCCGAGACCCCGGCGAAGGGGGCCGCATACTCGCGGTAGCCCCGCCAGTAGGCGGTGATGTTGCCGGCGTTGCCGACGGGCAGGACGTGGATGTCCGGGGCGTCGCCGAGCGCGTCGACGATCTCGAAGGAGGCGGTCTTCTGCCCCTCGATCCGGGCGGGGTTGACCGAGTTCACGAGCTCGACGGGGTATGCCTCCGCGAGCTTGCGGGCCACCTCGAGGCAGTTGTCGAAGTTGCCGTCGACCTGCAGCAGCGTCGCCCCGTGGGCGATGGCCTGGCTCAGCTTGCCCATCGCGATCTTGCCCTCGGGCACGAGGACGGCGCAGGTCATCCCGGCCTTCGTCGCGTAGGCGGCGGCCGAGGCCGAGGTGTTGCCGGTGCTGGCGCAGATGACGGCCTTCGCGCCGTGCTTGGCCGCCACCGAGATCGCCGTCGTCATGCCGCGGTCCTTGAAGGAGCCGGTCGGGTTGAGGCCTTCGTACTTCACGAGGACGCGCGCGCCGACGCGCTCGGAGAGCTGCTCGGCCTCGATGAGCGGGGTCCCGCCCTCGTGGAGGGTGACGACGGGAGCGCCGTCGAGCATCGGCAGGCGGTCGGCGTACTCGCGGATGACGCCGCGCCACTGGTGAGCCATGTCAGCTTCCTTCCACACGCATGACAGAGGTGACCTCGTTGACCGTGTCGAGCGCACCGAGCATCTCGACCGTCGCCGCGAGCGCGGCGTCGGGCGCCGTGTGCGTCACGACGATGAGGAAGGCCCGCGGCTCGCCACCCTCCTCGTCCTCGAGGACCTGCTGCCGCACGGTCTCGATGGAGACGTCGTGCTCGGCGAACGCCTGCGCCACCTGGGCGAGCACGCCCGGGCGGTCCGTGACATCGAGGCTGATGTGGTACCGGGTGAGCGCCGACCCCATGGGCAGCACCGGCAGGTCCGCGTATGCCGTCTCGCCCGGACCGCGACCACCCGCGACCCGGTGGCGGGCGACGGCGACGACGTCGCCGAGGACCGCGCTGGCGGTGGGGTCGCCGCCGGCGCCCTGGCCGTAGAACATCAGCTCACCCGCACCGGTGGCCTCGACGAAGACCGCGTTGAAGGCTTCGCGCACCGAGGCGAGCGGGTGGGTCCGCGGGATCATCGCCGGGTGCACCCGGACCGAGACGCCCGACTCCCCGGGCTGGTCCCCCTCCACGCGCTCGCAGATCGCGAGCAGCTTGACGACCGACCCCATCTCGCGGGCGGCGCGGATGTCGCCGGCGCTGACGTCGGAGATGCCCTCGCGGTAGACGTCCTCGCTCGAGACGCGGGTGTGGAAGGCGAGGGAGGCGAGGATCGCAGCCTTCGCGGCGGCGTCGAAACCTTCGACGTCAGCGGTCGGGTCGGCCTCGGCGTACCCGAGCGACTGCGCCCGCTCGACGGTCTCGGCGAAGCCTGCTCCGGTGCTGTCCATGGCGTCGAGGACGAAGTTCGTCGTGCCGTTGACGATGCCGATGACCTTGCGGATCTCGTCGCCCGCGAGGGACTCGTGGATCGGGCGGAGGATCGGGATGGCGCCGGCGACCGCGGCCTCGTAGTAGAGGTCGACTCCAGCAGCGTCGGCGGCGGCGTACAGGCTCGGGCCGTCCTCGGCGAGCAGCGCCTTGTTGGCCGTGACGACGCTCGCGCCGTGCTCCATCGCGCGCAGGATGAGGCCGCGGGCCGGGTCGATGCCGCCGATGACCTCGACGACGATGTCGGCGCGGGTCACGAGCTCTTCGGCGTCCGTCGTGAAGAGCGCCGGGTCGACGCCGAGGTCGCTGCGGTCCCGCCCCGCGCGACGCACGGCGATGCCGACAAGCTCGAGGGGACGGCCCACCCTCGCGGCGAGCTCGTCACCGTGACGGGTGAGCTGCTGGGCGACGGCACCGCCGACGGTGCCTCCCCCGAGCAGGGCCACCCGCAGCGGGGTCTGGTCGCTCGATGTCACTGCTGCTCCTTCGATCACGCGTCGACGTCCAGGGCCAGGATGTCTTCGATTGTCTCCCGACGGACGATGACGCGGGCACGCCCGTCCCGCACGGCGATCACCGGCGGGCGCGGGGTGTGGTTGTACTGGCTCGACAGGCTCCGGCAGTAGGCGCCGGTGCCAGGGACGGCGACGAGGTCGCCGGGCTGCACGTCGGCGGGCAGGTACTCATCCATGACGACGATGTCGCCGCTCTCGCAGTGCTTGCCGACGACGCGGGTCACGGCCGGAGCCGCCTCGCTCGCCCGGTTCGCGAGGGTGCACGAGTAGTCAGCGCCGTAGAGGGCGGTCCGCACGTTGTCGCTCATCCCGCCGTCGACGCTGACGTAGGAGCGGACGGCGTCGTGGGTGACCTGCACCTGCTTGACGGTCCCAACCTCGTAGAGAGTGAGCGTGCTCGGACCGGCGATCGCCCGGCCGGGCTCGATGGAGATACGCGGTCGAGGAGCAGTCGGTGTCTCTCCGGTGCCGCCGTCGAGGGCTGGGCGGTCAAGAGCACGGAGCTCGCGCTCGACGACCGAGGCCATGTCCGCCCCGAGGTGGGTCGGCGTCATCGGGTCGTGCTCGGAGGTGTACGCGATGCCGTAGCCGCCACCGAGATCCATCTCCGGCAGGTGCACGCCGTGCTTCTCGACGACCTCGATGTGCAGCCCGACGAGCCGACGGGCTGCGATCTCGAAGCCCGAGACGTCGAAGATCTGGCTGCCGATGTGGCTGTGCAGGCCCCGCAGGTCGAGCGCGTCCGGCTCGGCGAGGACCGCCTCGATGGCCTCCATCGCCGCGCCGCTGGCGAGCGAGAAGCCGAACTTCTGGTCCTCGTGCGCGGTCGCGATGAACTCGTGGGTGTGCGCCTCGACGCCGACGGTGACGCGGACCATGACCGGCGCGACGACGCCGAGCTCGCGGGCGACCGCGGCGACCCGGCCGATCTCGTCGAGCGAGTCGACGACGACGCGACCGACGCCGTACTCGAGCGCCTGGCGGATCTCGGCGACGCTCTTGTTGTTGCCGTGCATGCCGATCCGCTTCCCCGGGAAGCCGACGCGCTGCGCCACGGCGAGCTCGCCGCCGGAGCACACGTCGAGGCAGAGCCCCTCCTCCATGACCCAGCGGGCCACTGCCGAGCAGAGGAAGGCCTTGCCCGCGTAGTAGACGTCGGCCCCGCCGCACACAGCGACGAAGGGCCGGGTGAAATCTTCGGCGAAGGCGCGGGCGCGCGCCCGGAAGTCGTCCTCGTCGACGACGTACGCCGCCGTGCCGAACTCCTCCGCGATCTGGGTCACCGGCACCCCCGCCACAGCGAGGACACCGTCCTCGCCCCGGGTCACCCCCTTCGACCAGAGCTGCGGCAGCAGCTCCATGACGTCGTTGGGGTAGGGCAGCCAGTGCGGGGCCGCGCCGTAGCCGTCGGCGTGGAGGGCGCCCGCCTCGTGGGCGCGCATGTTGAGGGCCATCAGCTCACATCCGGTCGGGGGCGGAGACGCCGAGCAGGGTCAACCCGTTGGCGAGCACCTGGCGGGTGGCGTCGTTGAGCCACAGGCGCGTCCGGTGGGTGTCGGTGACCTCTTCGTCGCGAAGGGGGCGGACGCGGCAGGTGTCGTACCACTTGTGGTACTTCGTCGCGACGTCCTCGAGGTAGCGGGAGACACGGTGCGGCTCGAGCAGCTCGGCGGCCTGGGCGACGACGCGCGGCAGGTCGCCGAGGGTGGCGAGCAGCGCCGCCTCGGTGGGGTCGGTGAGCAGGGCCGGGTCGAAGCCGTCCTCGCGACGCACGCCGTCCTCCGCCGCGAGCCGGGCGACGTTAGCCGTCCGGGCGTGGGCGTACTGCACGTAGAAGACCGGGTTGTCGTTGGTCTGCTTGCGCAGCTCCTCGCCGTCGAGGCTCAGCGGGCTGTCGGCCGGGTAGCGCTCGAGGTTGTAGCGGACCGCGTCGGTGCCGATCCAGCTCACGAGGTCGCGCAGCTCGATGATGTTGCCGGCGCGCTTGGAGAGCTTCGCGCCGCCGAGGTTGACGAGCTGGCCGATCTTGATCTCGATGTTGTGCTCGGGGTCGTCGCCGGCGCAGGCGGCGATGGCCTTGAGCCGGTTGATGTAGCCGTGGTGGTCGGCGCCGAGGAGGTAGATCTTCTCGTCGAAGCCGCGGTCCTTCTTCGAGAGGTAGTAGGCAGCGTCGGCCGCGAAGTACGTCGGCACCCCGTCGGCCCTGATCATCACCCGGTCCTTGTCGTCGCCGAAGTCGGTGGTGCGCAGCCAGACCGCTCCCCCGTCGTCGAAGACGTGGCCCTGCTCGCGCAGGCGGGCCACGGCCGACTCGACGGCCCCGCCGTCGTGCAGCGTCGCCTCGGAGAACCACACGTCGAAGTGGACGCCGAAGTCGGCGAGGGTGTCCTTGATGTCCTGCAGCTGCGCGGCGTAGGCCAGCTCGCGCACCAGGGGGATGGCCTGCTCGTCCGGCAGCTCGGCGGCGTCGGGTCGCTGCTCGCGGACGCCCGCGGCCAGGTCGTCGATGTAGGCGCCGGGGTAGCCGCCCTCCGGCGTGGGCTCGCCGCGGAGGGAGGCCAGCACGCTCGCGGCGAACTTGTCCATCTGCGCGCCCGCGTCGTTGATGTAGTACTCGCTCGTGACGTCGGCGCCGGTGGCGTCGAGCAGCCGACGCATCGCGTCGCCCAGCGCGGCCCACCGCGTGTGGCCGATGTGCAGCGGCCCGGTCGGGTTGGCCGAGATGAACTCGAGGTTGATCGTCCGGCCGGCCTGGCTCTCACCATGGCCGTACGTCGACCCCGTCTCGACGATCGTGCGGGCCAGCTCGCCGGCGCTCGCGGCGTCGAGGGTGATGTTGAGGAAGCCCGGGCCGGCGACCTCGACGTCGGCGACACCGGCGGCCTGCTCGAGGTGCGCGGCGATCGCCTGGGCGACGTCGCGGGGCGGGCGGCCCGCCCCCTTCGCCAGCTGCATGGCGACGTTGGTGGACCAGTCGCCGTGCCCCTTCTGCTTCGGTCGTTCGACGCGGACGACGTCCGGGACGTCGACGGCGAGGTCTCCGGCGTCGACGGCAGCGGTCAGGGCATGACGGATCGCGGTGGCGAGCTCTTCAGGGGTCACCCGGCGAAGTCTAGGAGCCGGGCCGGGAGCCTGGTCCGGGTGTCCGCGGTGGGCTCGAGGGACGACGAAGGGGCACCGCCAGCGTTCGCCGGCCGTGCCCCTTCGATCGGTGCCCCCGGCAGGAATCGAACCTGCGGCCCCTGGTACCGGAAACCAGTGCTCTATCCCCTGAGCTACGGAGGCGTGCGCCCGCTCGTGGGCGCCGGAGCAGGTTAGCACCGCGCACCCCGTCGCCCAGAATCGCTCACCGACGGACCCGAGCTGCCGGCGCGAAGGGGTCAGAGGTCCCGGCTGTAGGGCCCAGCGGCGCCCTCGGCCTGGTTGCCCTCGGTGCGCTTGTCGTTGCGGACGAGCGAGACGATAGCGGCGACGAGCCCGCCCCAGATCGCCAGGATCATGACGAGCATCATGATGATCGCGGTGCCGGTCATCGCAGGCTCCCTTCGTCGGTGCTGCTGTGTGCGTCGGGATCGTGGGCGGCGAGCTGGTCGGACCCCGGATCGTCGAGGTCGACGCCGCGCTGCCACGGCAGCATCGAGAGCAGCATGGCGATGAAGGGGATCGCGATGACGACGCCCCACCCGAAGACCCCGAGCAGCTCCGCCGGGTAGCCCTCGTACGGCTCCGCCAGATTCTTGCGCAGCTCGATGACGAGCATCGTGAGCAGGACGATCGGGACGACGACGGCGACGAGGGCGTACCACCAGGTCCGCAGCTTGATCGAGCTGTGGACGTTGACGTGGGCTGCGAGAGTCGGCAGCCGACGCCACACCCAGGCGAGGGCGAGCATCGAGAGCGCGGCGACGAGGAGGATGCCGAAGCTGTTGATGAAGTTGTCCATCGTGTCGAGGACGTACACCCCACCGGTCGTCCCGAGGAGGACGCAGCTGAGGACCGCCATCGGCAGCCCGAGGATCATCGTGCCGGCGACGCGGCCGACACCCGTCTTGTCGCGGATCGCGCTGATGCCGACCTCGACGACGGAGATGAGCGAGGTGAGCCCGGCGACGACCAGCGACCCGAAGAACAGGAGCCCGAGCAGGACCCCGGCGGGCGCCTCGTTGAGGATCGCGGGGAAGGCGATGAACGCCAGGCCGATACCAGCCGCCACGACCTCGCCGACCGGCTGGCCGGTGTTCGTCGCGAGGAAGCCGAGGACGGCGAAGACACCGATGCCGGCGAGCAGCTCGAAGCCGGAGTTCGAGAAGGCGACGACCGACCCGGAGCCGGTGAGGTCGGTCTTGCGGCCGACGTAGCTGGCGTAGGTGATCATGATGC
>JBHWMJ010000178.1:0-4475 GCA_043423105.1 Marihabitans sp. | reverse complement strand
TGCCGGCCTCGCTGAGGTCGCGCGCCATGATCCCGCCGCTCGTCCCAGCGCCCACGACGATCACGTCGTAGCGCCCGGCCCGCTCGGCGTCCTCGGCCTTCCGGGCCGCCTCGGCGGCCGACGTCCGGGCCCCGGCCCGCTCCTGCACTGCCGACATCGCAACCCCTTCGCCATCTGCATCAGCTACTGAGCGGTAGTTTACGCCGCCTCCACCCACCCCACCCAGGGCACCGGCCACCTCGCCGCCAGCTCGTCCGCAGCGACGCGCGAGTACGACGACCGTTGCCCGGCAAGCAGGCCGCGCATCCCCACTCCTCCGGGCGTCATCGGGCGGCGTCTCCACGGCAAGGGTCGTCGTACCCGCGAGTCAGCCTGGTGGGGTCGACCGCCGGGCCGCCTTCGCGGCCCTCTCCGCCGCCTTGATCTCCGCCCACTGCGCCTCGACCTCCTCGGGCGTCGAGGCGGTCGACCCCGCGAAGACGTGGGGGTGGCGCCGGACGAGCTTGTCGACGAGGGTCGCCGCGACGTCGTCGATGTCGAAGGGGGTGTCCGCGGCGGTCTGCGCGTGGGCTGCGGGGTGCGAGCCCTCGCTGGCCACCCGGGCGTTGAAGAGCACCTGGAGCAGGAGGTCGCCGAGCTCCTCCTTGACGTCCTCGTAACGGTGCGAGCCGTCGGCCAGCCCCGCGATCGCCTCGACGACCTCTCCCGCCTCCTCGAGGGCGTACGGGGCGAGCGTCTCGTGCGTCTGCTCCGCGTCCCACGGGCAGCCACCGGGGCTGCGCAACCGATCCATCACCGCGACCGCGTCGAGCAGCCGAGCGCCGGGCACGTCCCACGAGCCGACGAGCACCTCGACCTCAGGGGGTTCCGCAAGCGCGGAGAGCTCACCGGCCAGGGCGTCGCTCAGGCCGGGGTCGCCGTCCGCGGACCCCAGCCAGACGACCTCCTCAGCAGCGGCACCCGCGACCTCGACGAGCCGTCGGGCCAGGTCGGCCGGGTCCACCCCTTCGCCCACCGTCTCGACGTCGAGGCCCGTCGCCCGCACGGCTGCGACGAGCGTCTCGTCGTCGGTGCGGGCCAGACGCGCCGCCGCCCCCTCGAGACAGCGCCAAGCATCGGCGCTGAGCAGCCCCGGGGCGACCCGGGGGCTGCTCGCGAGGAGGACGACCCGACCGTTCACGCCAGCCCTCAGTGGTCGTGGCCGTCGTCCGGCGCGTGCCCCTCCTCGAGACCGGCCTCGGAGGCGGACTTCTCGGCCAGCCAGTTGGGCTGGGCGTCGACGATCCCCTGCTGCGGGTCGAAGGTGCCGTAGCGGGGGTTGAGCTTCACGCGCCCCTCGGTGGAGCCGACCGCGGACTGCAGCTGGTCGGGGGTCATCTGCTCGCGGACGCTCTGCGCCTGGATGAACTCGACGGTCGCGGGAGCCTGGTCGATCCCGAGCTGACCGAGGACACGCTCGACGGCGGCGGGGCTGGGCACCTCGAGACCTGACTCCCGTGCGGTCTCGGTGATCGCCGGCGCGTAGATGAGCGTCGTCAGCACGTCGCGGGCACCAAGCTCCTGCTGCCCGCCCTGCTCGCGGATGAAGGCGTTCGTGCCCGCGGTCGCCGCCTGGACGTCGCCGACGGTGATCGTGCGGTCGCCGATCGTCGCTGCGGCCGTGCGGGGCTCGGTCTGCCCGATCTCGGTGACCTCGGCGGACCCGCAGCCGGTCAGGGCGACGCCGCACGCGACGGCGAGAGAGGCGAGGGCGAGACGGGGACGTCGAGGCACGACGGGGTCCTTTCGGTTCTGCGGGTGCCGGGGATGGGTCATCGGGTGGGGCTCCCGGCACCAGTGTCCACCACATTGTCGAGCATGACCGCGCGGATGAGGTCGGCGGCCCAGTCGAGCACGGCCTGGTCGCGCAGCGGCTGCCCGCCGATGCGGGCCGTCGTGGGCTTGGGGACGAGCACGGTGCCGGTCCCCTCCTTGTACAGGGACTTCGGGTAGACCCGGGCCAGGCGCAGCTGCTGCGACTCCTTGAGATGGACCGGGGCGAGGCGCACGTGCTGGCCCTGGGCGACGACGTCGGTGAGCCCGGCCTGGCGCACCACGATGCGCAGGCGGGCGACGGCGACGAGGTTGCGGACCGGCTCGGGCAGCGGGCCGTACCGGTCGACGAGCTCCTCCGTGAGCTCCTCGAGGTCGGTCTCGGTGGCGGCGGCCGCGAGCTTGGCGTACGCCTCGAGACGCAGCCGCTCCCCCGGGATGTAGTCGTGCGGGATGTGCGCGTCGACCGGCAGCTCGATCTTGACCTCTGCCGGCCCGGTGTCACCCTCGCCCTTGAAGTCGGCGACCGCCTCACCGACCATCCGGACGTAGAGGTCGAAGCCGACGCCGGCGATGTGGCCCGACTGCTCGCCACCGAGGAGGTTGCCGGCGCCGCGGATCTCGAGGTCCTTCATGGCGATCTGCATGCCGGCGCCGAGGTCGGTGTTCGCCGCGATCGTCTGGAGCCGGTCGTGCGCGGTCTCGGTGAGCGGTTTGTCCGACGGGTAGAGGAAGTACGCGTACGCGCGCTCGCGGCCACGACCGACCCGGCCGCGCAGCTGGTGGAGCTGCGAGAGGCCGAGCTTGTCAGCGCGGTCGAGGATGAGGGTGTTGGCGTTGGAGATGTCGAGCCCGGTCTCGACGATCGTCGTGCTGACGAGGACGTCGAAGCGCCGCTCCCAGAAGTCGACGACGACCTGCTCGAGCCGGTGCTCGCCCATCTTGCCGTGGGCGGTCTCGACCCGGGCCTCGGGGACGAGCTCGCGCAGCCGGGCGGCCGTCCGGTCCAGGGTCCGGGTGTCGTTGTGCACGAAGAAGACCTGCCCCTCGCGCATGAGCTCGCGCCGGATCGCCGCGGCGACCTGCTTCTCCTCGTACGGGCCGACGAAGGTGAGCACGGGGTGCCGCTCCTCCGGCGGGGTGGCCAGGGTCGACATCTCCCGGATGCCGGTCATGGCCATCTCGAGCGTGCGCGGGATCGGCGTCGCCGACATCGCGAGGACGTCGACTGCGGTGCGCATCGCCTTGAGCTGCTCCTTGTGCTCGACGCCGAAGCGCTGCTCCTCGTCGATGATGACGAGTCCGAGGTCCTTGAACTTCGCCTCGCTCCCGAGGAGCCGGTGGGTGCCGATGACGATGTCGACGCTGCCGTCGGCCATGCCCGCGAGGATGTCCTTGGCCTGCTTGTCGGTCTGGAAGCGCGAGAGCGCCTTGACCGTCACGGGGAAGCCGGCGTACCGCTCGGAGAAGGTGTTGAGGTGCTGCTGGACGAGCAGCGTCGTCGGCACGAGCACGGCGACCTGCTTGCCGTCCTGGATCGCCTTGAAGGCCGCGCGGACCGCGATCTCGGTCTTGCCGTAGCCGACGTCGCCGCAGATGAGCCGGTCCATCGGGACCGAGCGCTCCATGTCGGCCTTGACCTCGTCGATGGTGCTCAGCTGGTCGGGGGTCTCGACATGGGCGAAGGCGTCCTCGAGCTCGGCCTGCCACGGGGTGTCCGGGCCGAAGGCGTGGCCCTTCGTCGCCATCCGCGCGCTGTAGAGCCGGATGAGCTCGCCGGCGATCTGCTTGACGAACTTGCGGGCCCGCGACTTCGTCGCCTTCCAGTCGCTGCCGCCCATCTTGTTGACCGACGGCGTCTCGCCGCCGACGTAGCGGGTCACCTGGTCGAGCTGGTCGGTGGGGACGAAGAGCCGGTCGCCGGGCTGGCCGCGCTTGCTGGGCGCGTACTCGAGGACGAGGTACTCGCGCGTCGCACCCTGCACGGTGCGCTGGATCATCTCGACGAAGGCGCCGACGCCGTGCTGCTCGTGGACGACGAAGTCGCCGGGCTTGAGCTCGAGCGGGTCGACCTGCTTGCGTCGCTTGCTCGGCATCCGCCGCATGTCGCGGGTCGAGCCGGTCGTCGACGACGAGCCGAGCAGGTCGGACTCGGTGAGCAGCGCGAGGCGGGACTCCTCGACGACGAAGCCGGTGCCAAGCGTGGCGACCGTGACCGTCACTGTGCCGTCCTCGAGCAGCCCCCCGTCTCGGGTGGGGATGTCGCTGTCGCGCAGGACCTCGCGCACCCGCTCGGCCAGGCCGGGGCCGTCGGTCGCGACGAGGACCCGCCACCCGTCGTCGTGCCAGGTGCGGAGCTGGCCGACGGCTTGGTCGGTGTTGCCTCGGAACCTCGGCGGCTCGACGGCGGGGACGTGCAGCGCGACGTGGTCGTGCTCGACGGCGTCGGCCATCTGGTCCTGGAGCTCGGCGTCGACGGCGAAGGGGGTCATCGTCCACCACCCGAGGCCGAGGGTCAGGGCGTGCTCACGGGCCTGGGCGAGCGTCCAGTGGGAGGCGGCGTCGAGGACCCCTTCGAGGTCGACGGGCACGGCGTTGCCGCTGGCGGCGTTGGCCCACGACGCCTGGAGGAACTCCTCGCTCGTCGAGACGAGGTCGTGCGC
>JBHWMJ010000177.1:0-7468 GCA_043423105.1 Marihabitans sp. | reverse complement strand
CCGCACGACGGGAGACCCGACACGTCCCCCTTCGCCGCTGCCTCGACCGCCCCGACCGCCGCGTCGAAGTCGTCCACCTCGAGGACCGTCAGCCCCTCCGGCACGTGGTCGACGACCTCGTCGCAGTTGCCCGCGGGGGCGAGGAAGTACTCGGCGCCCGCCTCGCGGGCACCCGCCATCTTCTGCCGGATGCCACCGATCGGTCCGATGACGCCGCCGTCGTTGATCGTCCCCGTGCCGGCCACGGACCGGCCGCCGGTGAGGCCGCCGGGGGTGAGCACGTCGTGGATCGCCAGCGCGAACATCGCCCCGGCGCTCGGGCCTCCGACGTTGCCGGCGTCGATCCGCACCTCGACGGGGTAGTCGTAGACCGGCTCGATGCCGATGCCGATCCCGGCCCGGCCGCCGCCGATGTCCTGGGTCCGCAGGCGGACCTGCCGCTCTGCGCCCTTGCGCTCGACGGTCAGCTCGACGACGTCGCCGGCGGTGCGGTCGCTGATCGCTGCCACGAGGTCGCTCACCCGGGTCTGGGGCGTGCCGTCGACGGCGAGGAGCTTGTCCTTGAGCTCGAGCTGGCCGTCCGCCGGGTAGCCCTCGACGATCGAGGCGACGACGTTGTCCTGCCCCACCTCGCGGCCCGTGGAGCGCAGGGCGACCGCGATGGCACTCTTCTGCGAGCCCTGCATCTCGGCCGCGTTGATCTCCTTGATCTGCTGCTGCGTTTGGCCGGCCCCGAAGACCTGCTGCTCGGGCACGACGACCGACTCGGGGTCGAGGTGCCCCCCGATCCACTCCCACAGGCTGATGTGGGACTCCGGGTTGCCGTTGACGGAGACGGTCGTGAAGTAGAGGTGCCCGTCCGTGGGGTAGCTGCGGGCGCCGGTGACGTCGACGACCCGCTCCGCTGCCTCGCCCTCCCCCCGGCTGCCGAGGGTGTCGCTCACCGGCCCGGGCGACTCGACGGCGTACGGCACCTTGATCACCGCGAGCAGGATCGAGACGACCAGCGCGATGCCGGCGACACGGATGACCTGCCACGCGATCGAGTCGGCGCGGCGAGGGTCCATCATGGTGCTCCGGATCTCTGGGACGGATCGGGAACCTCTGGACGGTCCCCGTGGTTGGCTCTACGAGACGTCCCATCCTAAGGAGCGCACGTGACGAACCCCGTCGACCCCACCAGCGGCAACGGAGACGAGCTGCCGGAGGAGATCGCCGCGATCTTCCGCGACCTCACCGGTGGCGCGCCGCTGCCGCCCCAGCTGGCGAGCCAGCTGTCCGCCATGGGCCTCGGCGACGCCGACCCGGCGCAGGTGCGCGCGATGGCCGACCAGATGCGCGCGATGTTCAACCCCGCGGCCACGGCGAAGGGGGTGGACCTCGACGCGGCAACCGCCGCCGCGACCCAGGTCGTCGAGGAGGCCGGGGACCCCGGCATCGGCGACCGGGAGCACACCCTCGCCGAGCAGGCCGTCCGGATCGCCGGGATGTGGCTCGACCAGGTGACCGACCTCGAGGCGCCCTCGCTGACGGGTGTCGCGATGACGCGGACCGCCTGGGCCGAGACGACCATGCCGCTCTGGGCCGGTCTCGTCGAGCCGGTCTCGGACGGCATCTCGGCGGCGATCCGTGACTCCATGACCGCCCAGCTCAGCGGCCCGGACGCACCGGACCTCACCGCCCTCGGCGTCCCGGAGGGCACGAACCCCCTCGCCCTGACGAGCCAGCTCGCCCCGATGATCGACCGGATGGGCAGCGCGATCGTCACCGCGCAGACCGGACAGGCCGTGGGCGCCCTCGCGTCGGACACGGTGACCGGCACCGAGGTCGGCATCCCGCTGCTCACCGACCGCGTGGCCCTGCTGCCCGCGAACATCGCCGAGCTCGCCGACGGGCTCGACGTCGACATCGACGAGGTCTGGCTGCACCTCGCGGTCCGGGAGACGGCACGGATGCGTCTCTTCACCGACGTGCCGTGGGTCGGGCCGCAGATCATCGCGGCCGTCGAGGAGTACGCGCGCGGCATCGCCATCGACACCTCGGCCGTCGACCGGGCCGTCGCCGAGCTCGACCCGAGCGACGTCGACGCCATGCAGCAGGCCCTCACCGGCAGCCTCTTCAACCCCCAGCCCTCCCCCGCGCAGCAGGCGGCGCTCGTGCGCCTCGAGACCTGGCTGGCCCTCATCGAGGGGTGGGTCGACGTCGTCACCGCCCGGGCCGCGGCCCCGCACCTGCCCAAGACCGACGCGCTCGCCGAAACCATCCGGCGACGCCGGGCCAGCGGCGGACCGGCCGAGCGGACCTTCGCCGGTCTCGTCGGGCTCGAGCTGCGACCGCGCCGTCTGCGCGACGCCGCGAACCTCTTCGCCGCGCTCGAGTCCGCCGGTGGGGCCGCTGCCCGCGACGCGGCCTGGGCGCACCCGGACGTCGCGCCGACCGCCGCGGACCTCGACGACGTCATCGGGTATGTCGAGCGCAGCACCGGCACGTCTGGCGACGACAGCACGAGCGAGGCCCCCTCGGAGGCCGGTCCCATCGACTTCGACGCCGAGCTCGCCGCCCTCCTGGCCGAGGAGTCTCGCAAGGATGAGGACGACGAAGGGGGATCCGCCCGGTGATCCCGGACGGCACCCCTGAGGCGGTCGCCCACCTCGCCGCCGACCTCGAGCGGGTGCTCTTGGCCTGGGAGCCCCCGTCGGCCGAGCAGCACGCGCTGCGTGGCGAGTACCTGGCCCACCTCGCCGCGCACCCGGGTGCCGTGCTGCGAAGCGGCCCGCCGGAGCACTTCACCGTGGCGTGCCTCGTCCTCGACCACACCAGGACGCGGGTGCTGCTCACGCTTCATGGCAAGGCGAACCGCTGGTTCCAGCTCGGCGGGCACCTCGAGGCAACCGACGACAGCGTCCGCGGGGCGGCCCTGCGCGAAGCGCTCGAGGAGTCGGGCATCGCCGAGAGCAGCCTGGCTCTCCACCCCGACCCGGTGCACCTCGACCGGCACGAGCTCATCGGCTCCTTCGGCCGCTGCACCTGGCACCTCGACGTTCGCTACGTGGCGGTCGCGGCTCCCGGAGCGGTCCACGCGATCTCCGAGGAATCGCTCGATCTCGCCTGGTGGCCGGTCGACGCGCTGCCTGAGGACTCGGCGGGCGAGATCTTGCCGCTCGTCGAGGCTGCACTCAGCGCGCTGCCGTGACACCCCCATCGCCCTCGGCGACGTCACTGGGCTCGGCAGCCAGCTCCTCGCCGTCGTCGAGGGGGACGTCACGCCCGGACCAGCCCTCGAGGTAGCCGCGGGCCCGCTCGCACCGCGGATAGCGGTCCATCAGGGCGTGGAAGTCCGGGCCATGACCCGGTACGAGCAGGTGGACCAGCTCGTGGAGCAGGACGTAGTCGACGACGTAGTCGGGCATGCCGCGGAGCCGGTGGCTCAGCCGGATCGTCCGGTCGCTGACGGTGCACGACCCCCAGCGGGTGCTCTGGTTGGTCACCCAGCGCACGCTCGCCGGGACGGCCCGCCCCTCGAGGTAGCGCTCGGAGAGCCGAGACGCGCGCTCCACGAGGTCGCTGTCGCTGGGCCGACGCCGCTGCTCACGGGCGAGCACCTTCGCCCCGAGCTCGCGCGCGTAGCGCTGCTCGTCGAGCGCGCTCAGCCCGGCAGGCACGAGCAGCACGAGTCGGTCCCCGTCGCGGTAGGCCGAGACGGTCTTGCGACGGCGTCGGCTGCGACGCACCTCGATGTCGGCAAATCCCTCCATGGACGACACGGTAGGCGGCCCCACCGACCACGCCGTCCTCCCCCTTCGCCGCTGTGGAAAACCGGGCACCCGACCTCGCGCGTGGTGACAGGCTGACCGCACCCCGACGACGAGGACCGACGATGGACCCCCGCCCCCGCCTCACCCGACCCGTCCACCCGCTCTCGCGCCCCGACGGCTCGATCCAGCTCGGGCTCGACCCGCGTACCGCCCTCGTCGCGAGCGGGGTCAGCGCTCACGAGTGCCGGTGGCTCGCGACGCTCGACGGCTCGCGCACACGGGCCGTTGTCGTGACCGACGCCGCGGCCCACGGCATCACCCGCGAGCGCGCCGAGCAGCTCGTCGCCGCCTTCGTCGCGCAGGGGGTGCTCACCGAGAGCGACGTCGAACCCTCGCTCGACGGCGTTGTCGCGGTCATCGGCCCGGGCGCGGTCCCGGCCCACCTCGCCGAGGTGCTGCGCGAGTCAGGGGTGTCGCAGGTGCTCCGCCATGTCGACGTGGACGTGGATGGCGACATGGACGACCCCGTCGACCACGATGGCAGGCGCACGGGCCGGGTCGACCTCGCGATCATCACGAGCACCGTCCCGGTCCCCGCCGGTGCCGGTGAGCGCTGGCGACGCGCGGGCATCCCCCATCTGCCGGTGTGGTGCGGGGACGACCACGCGAGCGTCGGCCCGCTCGTCGTGCCGGGCTCCGGCCCGTGCCTCCAGTGCCTCGAGCTGACCCGGATCGCGCTCGACCCCGCCTGGTCATGGATCCGCGCGCAGATCAGCGGCCCGCGTGTCGGTGCGCTCGTCCCGGTAGAGAGCCGCGCGACGACCCGAAGCTTGCTCGTCGGGATCACGGCATCCCTGGCCGTCAGCGTGCTCACGGAGGGGCCGAGTGCGACCGGATGGTCCTTCGACGCGTCGTCACCCGGGCCGACCTTCGAGCGGCGTCGCTGGCAGCGTCACCCCGCCTGTCCCCGGTGCGGCGAGGCCGAGGTCGAGCAGAAACATGAGCCCGACCGAGGGTCCTTCTCGGACAAGGCCCAGGTCGACCCGCAACAATGGGCGGGATGAGCCAGATCCCCCGCAGCGCCGTCCGCCGCACAGCCCGCCTCGCGAGCCTGCCCCTTGGCGCCGCGGGTCGCAGCGCTGCTGGCCTGGGGCGGCGCGTCCGCGGTGAGTCCGCCGAGAGCGTCAACGAGGAGATGCGGCGCCGGGCCGCCGAACAGCTCTTCACCGTGCTCGGCTCCCTCAAGGGCGGGGCGATGAAGGTCGGCCAGACCCTCAGCGTGCTCGAGGCAGCCATGCCCGACGACCTCGTCGAGCCGTACCGCGAGATGCTCGCGCGGCTTCAGGACGCCGCTCCGCCGATGCCGCTCACGGACGTCGAGACGATCCTCGCCCGAGAGCTCGGACCCCGGTGGCGCAGCACGAAGATCACCGACCTCTCCCCGCGACCCGTCGCCGCGGCCTCGATCGGCCAGGTCCACCGCGGCACGTGGAAGGACGGCCGCACGGTGGCCGTCAAGGTGCAGTACCCCGGGGCCGACGCCGCGCTGCGCAGCGACCTGCAGCAGATCGCCCGGCTGGCCCGGCTGATCGGGTCGTTCGCCCCTGGTCTCGACGTCAAGGCGGTCACCGAGGAGCTGCTCGAGCGCGCCGATGAGGAGCTCGACTACGCCCTCGAGGCCAGCCACCAGCGGGCCTTCGCCGACGCGTACGCCGGGGACCCGGACGTCGCCGTGCCGGCGGTCGTGGCGCACAGCGGCCACGTGCTCGTCACCGAGTGGCTCGACGGTGTCCCGCTGGGCCAGATCATCCGCGAGGCCGACCAGGACGTCCGCGACGCCGTCGGCGAGCTCTACCTCGGGTTCACCCTCGGCTCTCCGGCCAGGGCGGGGATGCTGCACGCCGACCCGCACCCGGGCAACTTCCGGCTCACCCCCGACGGACGGCTGGGGGTCGTCGACTTCGGTGCCGTCGCCCGGCTGCCGGAAGGCTTCCCCCCGGCGATCGGTCCACTCGTCCGCGAGAGCCTCGAGGGCGACGCCGAGGCCCTCATCGACGGGTTGCGCGCCGAGGGTTTCGTGCGGCCTGGCGTGGCGATCGACGCCGACGAGCTGCTCGCCTACGTCCTGCCCTTCATCGAGCCGCTCGCCCACGAGCGGCACCGTTTCGACCGCGAGTGGCTCCAAGGCGTCTCGGCGGCCCTGCGCGACGTCCGCACCCCCGAGTTCGCGACGAGCACGCGGCTCAACCTGCCGCCCGAGTACGCCCTCATCCACCGGGTCTTCCTCGGGAGCACGGCCGTCCTGTGCCAGATGGGTGCCGACATCCCGGCCCGGGCGCTCATGCAGGAGCACCTGCCGGGCTTCGCGGGCTGACCCGCCCCGCCCCTTCGCGAAAAGTACCTGGGCACCGACCGACCCCGCCACGACGGGGTGTCGTGACGGGGTCGATCGTTGATCGCGCCGGCGTGATGCCGGTGGCCGCTCATCGGACGCGCAGGTGCATCGGCACCTGCTCGCGCAGCTCGGCCCGCTCTCGGCGTGTCAGCTGCCGCGGCGCAGGGGCGTGCGCCCGACGGTGGCGCAGGATGCGCTGGACAGTCTTCATGGTCGTCCTCCTCCTTCCGTGCTGTCACGCGGAGACGGGGTGCTTGCGGGGCCGGCCACGGGGCCGCTTGCGCGGGATGACGCGGCCGGCGTCGAAGAGCTCGCCGCCCCACACGCCCCACGGCTCTCGCCGCGCGAGGGCGCCCTCGAGGCAGGCCTGGCGGACGGGGCAGGTGCCGCAGAGCGCCTTGGCGAACTCGACGCCCTCGGGGGTGTCGGCGAACCAGATCTCCGGCTCCTCGCCGAGGCACGGCGCGCCCTGCGCGACGGCGACGAGCCGGGTCTGCTGATGCGGCGGGTGGCTGGTCTGGATGGCAGTCATGAGGTGGTCCTGGGGGTTGTGGTCCGAGCGGGGCATGAGGAAGGCCGCGGTATCCGGATGGATGCCGCGGCCTGAGATGCAGGTCTGGAGAGTTGCGTCCCTAGCGAAGGGGGACGGTCCAGAGACCTCGGGGTCGCGGATCCACGTCGGCGCCGAAGAGATCGGCGTTACCGGCGGCGACTGCAGCGCGCTCACGGGCGGAGGGGGCGGTGCAGGGCACGAGGGCAGCGCCGAGCAGCTCGGCGGTGGTGATGATCTGCTTCTCCATGTGCACTGCCCTCCTCTCGTGGTCCTGCGGCTCGGGGCACCCAGGGGTTCCCGACTGACTCAGGCAGGTTAGGGCACAGCGGCGTGAGGCCGCCAACCCTTTTTCCGAGGTTCCTGTCGCGACACCTCACGGAGCGAGGCCTCGGGACGCTGCTCGACCTTCAGTCCCCTTGTGCGGCAGGCGGACCCGGCGCCTCGCCCGTGACGATCGCGAGGACGTCGTCGCCGTACTGCTCGAGCTTGCGGGCTCCGATGCCGGCGATGGCGAGCAGACCGCGGGCGTCCTGAGGCTCGGCCTCGGCGATCGCCTCGAGGGTGGCGTCGGTGAAGACGACGAAGGCGGGTATGGACTGTGCCTTGGACAGCTCGCGTCGCCACGTCACGAGCCGGTCGTACAGCCCTTCGTCGTACGTGGGCGGACAGTCGGGGCAGCGTCCGGCGGCCCGCTGGGTGGCGGTCGTCAGCTCGGTGCCGCAACCGCGGCAGTGCCGCACGCGGGCAGTACGTCGCTCGCGAGTC
>JBHWMJ010000175.1:0-8047 GCA_043423105.1 Marihabitans sp. | reverse complement strand
GACGCTCTACACGGGCGGGCTGCTGCTCGGGGCGCTCGTCGTGCCGCTCGTCGTCGTGGGGCCGACCCTCGTCGGGCGGCTGCTGCCCGACCCGGTGGACTGGCTGGTGGCTCTCTACTGGCCGGTCGTCTCGGTGCTCGTCCTCGCGAGCGTCGCGACCCTCTTCCACCTCTCGACGCCGCAGCGCGACCCGTGGCGCCGTGACCTGCCGGGAGCGGCGCTCACGCTCGTCCTCTGGGTGCTCTCGGCGTGGCTCATGCGCACCTTGGTCGCCGACTCGCTCGGTGGTAGCTCGATCTTCGGGCCGCTGAGCACCCCGATCATCCTGCTCGTCGGGCTCTACGCCTTCGCGATCTCGGTGCTCATCGGGGCCGCGCTCAACGCCGCGGTCCGGTCGTTGTGGCCGCACTCGGCGGCCGACCGGTCGATCGCGCAGGCCTGAGCGAAGGGGGAGCCGGCGCGCCGTTGACCCTCGGTTTGGAAATGGGAGACGGTCTGGGCTAATGTCACTCCGCACGCAAGGGGCAGAGTCGCCCGGAGCGGTAGTGCGGATGTAGCTCAGTTGGTAGAGCGCAACCTTGCCAAGGTTGAGGTCGCCGGTTCGAGGCCGGTCATCCGCTCGGAAGGTTCACCGCCTTCATGGTGGAGTGGCCGAGAGGCGAGGCAACGGCCTGCAAAGCCGTCTACACGGGTTCAAATCCCGTCTCCACCTCGACCATGCAGAACCTTGCATGTCTCGGGCGATTGGCGCAGCGGTAGCGCGCTTCCTTGACACGGAAGAGGTCACTGGTTCAAACCCAGTATCGCCCACCAGCACGAAGGCCCCGGACCGCGAGAGCGGCCCGGGGCCTTCGTCGTGCCAGATTCATGCCAGCTAGGGGAGAGGTTCGGGCGCAGATCGGCCACTCCTGTGCACAAACCGCTGTCTGGAGGTCGCCGGCACCGCATGTGGGCGGCGATGACTTCAGAAGCACGGTCTGTGCACGCCCCTTCCACTCCTGCCGCCGTCTAGCATCGCGCCCGTGACCCGCAGCTGCCCGCCACCGCCGAGCCCGGACGAGCTCCTCAGCGCCGAGACGGCGGTCTGGGAGGCGCTGCGGGCCGGTGACCAGGCCGCGGACCACGCGCTCCTCGCGGAGGACTTCCTCGGTGTGTACCCGACCGGCTTCGTCACTCGCGAGGACCACGTCGCCGAGCTCGACGACGGTCCGACGGTCGCGGCCTTCACCATCCTCGAGACCCGCACGATGGTCACGGGCGAGGACTCGGCGCTCATCGCCTACCGCGTCCGCTTCCGGGCAACCGACGGTGCCGAGCCGATCACATGGATGGTCAGCTCGCTCTGGCGCCGGACGGCCGACGGCTCTCTCGTCAACGTCTTCAGCCAGGACACCCCCGGGTAGGCGGCCGGACGGGTACCTAGCCGGACGTCGTGCCGCTGCCGCGGGTCCGGCGCCTGGGCGATCTTGCTGGCCATCTCCACGACCAGAGGCGCCCGGAGGGTGAGGGCAGACTCGCACGTCTCACCCCCCGGCCGCCCAGCGTCAGGAGATGATCGCGTCGATGGTCTTCTTCAGCGCGCTGGGCTGGCTGGGCTCCCGGGGTGCCGTCTTTTTGGCCTCGAGCATCTCCTCGCCGATCTCCTGGAGCTGCTTGCGTCCCAGGCCCTCGCGGACCTTGGGGAACCACTCGTCCTCCTCCTCCTCGATGTGGTGGCGGACGTTCTCGATGAGCACCGTGGTCTTGGCGTCGAACCGCTCGTGCTCGGGCTGCATCCCGTAGAGCTCCATCACGAGGACGTCGGCGACGTGGTGCTCCTCGTAGGACTCGAGGATGTCCTCCTCCAGGGCGGGGAGCAGCTCCCGCACCCGGGGGTACATGATCTCGTTCTCGAGGTAGGTGTGCACCGTGAGCAGCTCGATGATGCGGTGCACGATCTTGCCCTTGGTCTTGTGCGCGTTCTCACCCGCGTTCTCGAAGTCCGTGAAGAGCTTGCGGATCTCCTTGTGGTCTTCCTTGAGCAGGACGATGGCGTCGTTCGACATGCTGTCTCCTTCGGCTGGTGCTGACCTGGTCAGGCTGCGGGCGCCCCTGCACCTCACGGGCAGCAACGTAGCCCAGCACAGAGGGTGATCGGCAGTTGTCAGGACCTATGCTCGCCCGCGTGGAGCACGCGCGTTTCGGGGACCTCGTCCTCACCGAGCCCGCCGCGGTGTCCCACGACCCGGCCGACCTCGACAGCGGCGGCACCTGGGCCGTCGTCGTCACCTTTGAGGGTGAGCTCACCGCGGTCCGCTTCGACCGGGTGACGAAGGGGGAGCCACCGACGCCCGGTCCGTGGTTCCCACCGAGGGGGACGTGGTCCTCCTCCATGACGAAGGGGGAGTACGTCGCCGGGGTCGAGCGGGTCCGCGCGCACATCGCCGCGGGCGACGTCTACCAGGTCAACCTCTGCCGGGTGATGTCCGCACCCCTCCCGCCGGAGGCGCACCTGCCGGCCCTGGCACCTCTCCTCGAGGTGGGCAACCCGGCCCCGTACGCAGGGGTCGTGCACATCCCTTCGGTCGGTCTCGGCGTCGTCTCCGCGTCACCCGAGGCGTACCTGCTGCGAGACGGCGACCGCATCGTCTCCCGCCCGATCAAGGGGACGGGTCGCACCCCTTCGGACCTCGGCGCGAAGGACCATGCTGAGAACGTCATGATCACCGACCTCGTCCGCAACGACCTCTCCCACGTCGCGCTGCCCGGCACCGTCGACGTCGAGGCGCTGTGCGCGCTCGAGGAGCACCCCGGCCTGCTCCACCTCACGAGCGACGTCGCCGCCCAGCTGCGGCCCGGCACGACGTGGGCGGAGATCTTCGAGGCGACGTTCCCGCCCGGCTCGGTGAGCGGAGCCCCGAAGTCCTCAGCACTGCGGATCATCGGCGACCTCGAGCCCACCCCGCGCGGCCCGTACTGCGGAGCGGTCGGCTGGGTCGACGCCGACGCGCGGAGAGCGCGGCTGGCGGTCGGTATCCGCACCTTTTGGGCTGAGGGCGAGGGCGACGGGCGCACCTTGCGGTTCGGGACCGGCGCCGGGATCACCTGGGGCTCGGACCCGACCCGCGAGTGGGACGAGACCGAGCTCAAGGCGGCTCGCCTCGTGGGCCTGGCCTCGGGGCGGCCTGACGGACGTGGCGGGGTCCCAACGCCTCATCCCCGGGTATCCCCTGAAGATCGGCAAGATCATCCTGGGGACGGATCCACCTGTCGGCGTCATCTGGAAGAGTGAGCCTATGAACGAGGGAGTGCGGGTCTGGGTCGACGGGACCCTCGTCGGGCCGGGGGGCCGGGTGCTCTCCCCGCTCGACCACGGCGTGACGGTCGGCGACGGGGTCTTCGAGACGATGAAGATCGTCGACGGCGAGGCCTTCGCCCTGACGCGCCACCTGCGCCGGCTCGACCGCAGTCTCACCGGCCTCGGTCTCGAGCCCGCCGACCACTCCTATGTGCGCGAAGGGGTGGAGGCCGTCCTGGCTGGGGACGCCATCCCCTTCGGACGGCTGCGGGTCACCGTGACCGCGGGGGCTGGTCCGCTGGGCTCCGACCGGGGTGACGCCGCGATGACCTACGTCGTCGCCGCCGGCGCGGCGCCCCGGCCGACACCGACCGTGCGCATCGCCACCGTGCCGTGGACGCGCAACGAGACCTCTGCCGTGGCGGGACTGAAGACCACGTCCTACGCGGAGAACGTCGTGGCCCTCGCGCGGGCCAAGTCGCTCGGTGCCGCTGAGGCGCTCTTCGGGAACACCAAGGGTGAGCTGTGCGAGTGCACGGGCAGCAACGTCTTCGTCGTCCTCGACGGGGTCGTGCGCACCCCGCCGCTGGAGTCGGGCTGCCTCGCCGGGATCACGCGGGAGCTGACGATCGAGTGGGCACGGGAGGCGGGCATCGAGGTCCGCGAGGAGGCGATGCCGCTCGACGTCGTCCACCGGGCCGAGGAGGTCTTCCTCACCGGGACGACTCGCGACGTCCATCCGGTGGCGGCAGTCGACGACCGTGAGCTCGATGCACCTGGACCCGTGACGGCTCGTCTCGCCGAGATCTTCGCGCAGCGCGCGTCCGAGCGGCTGGACCCGTGAGCGTGGCCGACGCGACCCACACCGCGGCGGAGGGGGCTGAGGACACCCGGGGGAGGGGACTTGATGCCGACGGCAACCGCCGGCCGTACCTCGCCATCCGTCGGGAGCAGCACGACCTCGTCAAGGAGGAGATCCGCGAGCGCTTCGGCGACAACCAGCGCATCGACCCGTCGGAGGACCCGATCGCCTGGCGGCGGGCTATCCGGACGAACCCCGTCGTCGGGCCGCTCTACCGGGTGCTCGTCGCCATCCTCGGGCTCGCGCTGATCATCGCGGGTATCCCGATGGTCCCGCTCGTCGGCCCAGGCTGGGCGGTGATCTTCCTCGGTCTCTTCCTGTGGAGCACCGAGTTCATGTGGGCCCGGCGGGTGACGCAGTTCGTCAAGGCGGAGGTCAAGACCTTCGACCAGTGGGCCCGGCACCTGCCGTGGAAGATGAAGATCCCCCTCGTCCTCGCCTCCATCGCCTTCGGCTGGTTCTGCGCCTACCTCGCGCTGACCTTCACCGGCGTCCCGGGATGGACCCCGGACGTGGTCGAGGAGTACCTCGTCATGGTCCCGGGGCTCGAGCCCACCTAGCCCACGGTCCCTGAGGTGCGACGAGCTTTGCGAGGAGCCTCGAAGGGCGGGGCGATGTGACGAAGGGGGAGCCCGCCAGGTACTCTGCAGCGGCACCGAGGACGTATAGCTCAGCTGGTTAGAGCGCTCGCTTCACACGCGAGAGGTCAGGGGTTCGAGTCCCTTTACGTCCACCAGTCATGATCGGCCTCTTACCTGGGCAAACGCCAGGTCAGAGGCCGTTCCTCTACCCGGATGCATCGCGAGATGCATCGGATGGGTCGGTTTCTGGCATAAATATGGCCCCGCCACGGCGCTCACCGTGCGGGGCCTGACGAGAGATCTAGGAGGTCTCCCGTGGTTGCCAGCGTACTCACCTTCACCCTCCCGCCTCCAGTAGCGGCGTGCCAGTCCATCGGCCTTATCGGCCTGGGCTTCTTGGTCGCGACCCTGCTTGTCCTCGAGGCGGTCGAGCGACCCCCTCTGACGGATGCGCCCGATCTGGGCCGCCTGACGAGTTGGGCATCCCCGGCTGACTCCATCGGGGCAGCGCCCCTGACATGACGAGAACCCCGGCAGGCGTCGGGGCCCATCGCCAATCACTGGTGGGAGATCGAGCAGCAACGGTCAAGTCCCGGGTAGTGGTGTAGCGCTGCGTTTTCCTTCGTGATGGGTCAGGCGGTCAGGGCGGGCAGGTCGTCAGCTCCGATCTCTGGTTCGGTGGTGGGGACGATGTTGACTCGGCAGCGGGCGAGAACTTCGAGCCCCAGGTAGCGGCGGCCTTCGGCCCACTCGTCGGTCTGCTCGGCCAGCACGGCTCCTACCAGGCGGACGATCGCGTCGCGGGTCGGGAAGATGCCGACGGCGTCGGTGCGGCGCCGGATCTCGCGGTTGAGGCGTTCGGCGGGGTTGTTGGACCAGATCTGCGTCCACACGTCTTTGGGGAAGCCGGTGAAGGCGAGGATGTCGGCGCGGGCAGCGTCGAGGTGGTCGTGGACCTCGGGGAGCTTGCCGTCGACGTAGTCCAGGAGCCGATCGAACTGGGCGTGGACCGCGGGGCGGTCGGGCTGGTCGTAGACCGAGTGCAGCATCGCCTTGACCGCTGGCCACATGCTCTTGGGTGTCACGGACATGAGGTTGGCTGCGTAGTGGGTTCGGCATCGCTGCCACGAGGCTCCGGGGAGGTTGGCTGCAATCGCCTCGACCAGGCCGGCGTGGGCATCGGAGGTGACCAGCCGGACGCCGGTCAGGTCGCGGGCAACCAGGTCGGCGAAGAACTCGTTCCAGACTGGACCGGTCTCAGCGGTGGCCACCCGCATGCCGAGGACCTCGCGGTGCCCGTCGCCGTTGACGCCGGTCGCGAGCAGCACCACGGCGTTGATGACGCGGCCTCCCTCGCGGACCTTCATGGTGAGCGCGTCGGCGGCCACGAAGGTGAACGGTCCCGCTGCGTCGAGGGGACGATGGCGGAACTGCTCGACGTGCTCGTCGAGCTCGGCCGCCATGCGCGAGACCTGCGACTTCGACAGCGAGTCGATCCCCAACGTCTTCACGAGCTTGTCCATCCGCCGGGTGCTGACCCCGGCGAGGTAGCAGTCGGCGACCACGGTGATCAACGCGGTCTCTGCCCGTTTGCGGCGCTCGAGCAGCCACTCGGGGAAGTAGGTGCCCTTGCGCAGCTTCGGGATCGCGACGTCGATGGTCCCGACCCGGGTGTCCAGGTCGCGGTGGCGGTAGCCGTTGCGCTGCGTCGTCCGGCCCGGTGTCCGGCGGCCGTACTCGGCACCGACCACCGCATCGGCATCGGCACAGAGCAGGGCGTTGATCATCGTCTGCAGCAGCTCGCGCATCAGATCCGGACTCGCATCGGCGAGTGCTTCGCCAAGCAGCCGTGCAGGGTCGACAATGTGGGGAGCGGTCATCGTGATGGTCCTAGAGGATTCGGTAGAAGGTTGACTCGAAGGATCACGCGGTGGCCGCGCCTACGTCCGACGTGACACGTCGGTGACGACCTCGGCGACCGCGCTACACCACTATCGGGGACTCAACTGTGTCGGGCTGGACCGACGAACAACAATGCTTGCGGAGCTACCTGATCCTGTCGACAACGCGGACGCCTTCGAGCGAGTGGCCGATTGGGTGAGCCGCCTGGCTGGATTGCGGAACCAGTTGGCGCACTCTGTCATCGTTGACGCCGAGTCAGACTTCTGTCGCCTCGATTCTGTCTATCGCGGGCGCCATAAGTCGAGAATCATCAGTCGAGCCGAGATGGGCTACGCCCACAAGATGGCGCGTGAGTCGGGGGTCTCACTGGACTGGTTGACGCCGAAGATCGCCGACGTGGAAGTGTGGGGACACGTAATGGGCTTCGACGATGACCAGCCTGATGCTGGAGGTGGGTCTCAGTGACCACAACGAAGGGAGAAGGCATGGGGCAGGGCAGCGAGAGCCGCGGCGCGGCAGACGAGGCGCGCCTCACCAAGTAAGCGCGGGAGTGGCTTCACTCGCAACCGGGATACCGCCCGGGCATGAAGCAGATGACTGCCACTCACACCGACGAGGACATTGCCGCTGCGAAGCAAGGGCATCGGGAGGATGAGTCTCAGTGACCACGCCGACGTTTGCAGTCGTTGAGGCTGACTTCGAGGATCATGCGTTGGTGGCGTTCCTGCGGGAGCACCTAGACGACATTGCTCCGACAGCACCCGATGAGAGCCGGCACGCTTTGGATGTGGACGCCCTGCGCGACCCCAGCGTTCAAATGTGGGTTGCAGTTGAGGATGGAGAGGTTGTCGGAACCGTCGCCCTGGCGGCGATGACCGAGGGTCGTGAGGAGCTGAAGAGCATGAGGACTGCGCCGGCTCGGCGCCGAGCAGGCGTCGCGTCCCTGTTGCTCGGCCACGCACTGCACGATGCGCGATTGCGGGGTGTGAAGAGGGTGTTCCTGGAGACTGGGAGTATGGCCTTCTTCGCTCCAGCCCGAGCCTTCTATCGCAAAGCCGGCTTCAGTGATTGCGAACCGTTTGGGACGTACGAGGACGATCCGAACAGTGTGTTCATGACTTTGGTGCTCGAGGAATCCAGTGCCGAGTCCCAGGGAGGCATGGAGGTGTCTCAGTGAGCACGGGCGGGGACGGCAATGTGATCAAGGCGGAGGATCTTGAGGTGGCCGACACTCAGCTGTCTTCGCTGCTGAGCAAGTGCGAGGCCGTCTTGAGGGGGACGTCGCTCAGTCCTTCGCGGCAGACCCTGATGACCAACAGGGTGTCAGCGTTGCGCACGGCGCTCGAGCTCGTCCGCCAGGCGAAGGCACGAGGGGCGTCTCAGTGACCACAGCAGCAGCGGCAGCGCGAGCAGCCCCACCACTTA
>JBHWMJ010000153.1:0-2565 GCA_043423105.1 Marihabitans sp. | reverse complement strand
ATACTGGGTTGCGTGACCCGGCGCGGCCCTTCAGGGCATCCGCGGGTCATCACCCACGCCGGCTGGGGTCAAGTGTACGAGGGGCGGAGGGGTCGGTGTGCCGCCGACGACGGGGAGGCGGCGCCGCCAAGAGCCGGCCCGCCGGGAGGTCATCGCTCGACGGCGGTCTCGCCCCCACCCTGCGCGGGGCGCTCGCCGGAGCTGTGGTCCACGGTGGATGTGCCGGCCGAATCCCGAGATTGGCTCCACCATCCGCTCACCGCAAGGTGTGCCCACCGCTGGTCGGACACCACACCTAACGCCGGGTAGGTCCCCGCCTCGTCCGGAGAGAACCCCACGGCGAAACTCACGGGCTCGTCCTCCAAGCCAAGCCAGTCGACCTGGAGGTGACTCAGCGGTTGGACGGACGTCAGGACCCCGGGATGGTGATGGACGAGCACGCCACCGCCCTCCACCTTGTCAGGACTCAGGATGTCATCGCCGGCTTCCGGCCCCAGCCAGACGACTTTCAATCCACGGCGAACTTCTCCTACCCCTAGAACCCTCACTATACGGCGTGAGCGTCCTGGGCGCCGTGGTCCGTCGAGCCGTGGTCCTTGGTGTCGTGGTCCTTCTTGCCGAAGGGGAGGACATGCATGACCGCGACGATGACGGCTCCCCAGACGAGGCCCAGGAGGAAGGAGAAGAAGGTGTTCGTCAGCCAGCCGAGCACCCCGCCGAGCGCGCCCGTGGCGCCGGCGACCTGCTCCTCGAGGTGGTGGACCCAGTCGTAGGGCTGCGGCAGCCACCCGGTCTCGGAGAGGCCGACGAGGATGATGTGCCCGCCGACCCAGAGCATCGCGACCGTGCCGATGATGCCGATGGCGGTGAGGACCTTCGGCATCGCCGCGACGAGGCCCTTGCCGAGCCCGGCCGTCCGGGGCTTCTCGGCGAGGCGCAGACCGACGTCGTCCATCTTGACGATGAGCGCGACGACGCCGTACACGACGAGGGTGATGGAGACGGCGACGACCGCCAGGATCACGGTCCGTGAGAGGAAGCCCTCGCTCGCGACCTCCTTGAGGGCGATGACCATGATCTCCGCAGAGAGGATGAAGTCGGTCCGGATCGCGTTGCCGGTCACCTTGTCCTCGAGCGCCGCGGCGTCCTCCCCTCCGGTGGCGACCGTCTCCGTGCCGTGACCCGCGTCGTGGCCGCTGATCTTGCCCCAGATCTTCTCGGCGCCCTCGAAGCACAGGTACGAGCCACCGAGCATGAGGATCGGCTCGATGATCCACGGCACGAACTGGCTGAGCAGCAGGGCCGCAGGGAGGATGAAGATCAGCTTGTTGCGCAGGCTGCCCGTGGCGATCTTCTTGATCATCGGCAGCTCACGGCTGGGGTCGACGCCGTGGAGGTACTGCGGCGTCACCGCCGTGTCGTCGACGACGACGCCCGCCGACTTGGCGCTGGCCCGCCCGGCCGCCGCCGCGACGTCGTCGACGCTGGCCGCCGCGAGACGCGCCATCGCGGCGATGTCGTCGAGGAGCGCGAAGAGCCCGCCGCTCATCGGTGGCCCCCTGTCAGGACGGGGCGAAGGGGGGACGCCGGCACGGCCTCGGTCAGTCGGTCTGGGTGCACGAGGAGAGGCTACCCGCGCGGGGTCAGCCGGGCGTCTGCGTGGACTCGGTGATCTCGGGCGGTGCCGACATGTGCCCGAGGAGACCGAGGACGGCGTTCTCGACGACCTCGGTGAGCGCGGGGTGGATCCAGTACTGAGCCCGCGCCAGCTCGTCGAGCGAGGTGTCCAGCGACATCGCCTGGACGAGCGGCTGGATGAGCGTCGCGGCCTGCGGGCCGACGATGTGGGCCCCGAGCAGGTCGCCGGTCGACCGGTCCCCGACGAGCACGCAGCGGCTCTCGGTGTCCTCCATCGCCCAGCCGTACGCCGTGCTGCCGTACTCCTGGACCGTGACGACCACGTCGTGGCCGGCGTCCCGCGCCTCGTCCGCCGTCATGCCGACCGAGGCCACCTGAGGGTGGGTGAAGACCGCGGAGGGCACCGCACGGTGGTTGAAGACCTGCATCTCGTCGGGGTGGGCCAGGTTGTGCGCCACGACCCGTGCCTCGTGGTTCGCGACGTGCTTGAGCATGTACGGCGACGAGACGTCGCCCAGCGCCCAGACCCCCTCGGCCGAGGTGCGGCCGTGCTCGTCGACGACGATCGCGCCATGTTCGCACTTCACTCCCGCGGCCTCGAACACGGCGGTGTCGGGTCGGACCCCGACGGACAGGACGATCAGGTCCGCCGGCAGCAGCGTGCCGTCGCCGAGGGCGACCAGGTCGTGCTCGGCGCCCTGCTGGATGCCGGTCGCAGCGATCCCGGTGCGGGTGCCGATGCCGAGTTCGTGCAGCTCGCCCGTCACGAGCGCGGCGAGCTCGGCCTCCAGCGGGGGCAGGACGTGCTCGGCGAGCTCGACCACGGTCACGTCCAGCCCCTGGCGGGCGAGGGCTTCGGCCGCCTCGATGCCGATGAACCCGGCGCCGAGCACGACCGCGCGCCGCGCTCCGGCCTCGACCTACTAC
>JBHWMJ010000151.1:0-5149 GCA_043423105.1 Marihabitans sp. | reverse complement strand
GGATCACACCGCCGGCACAGCACACTCCCAGACGCCCCCGCCTACCCTGGGCAGAGCGAACGCCCCGCCGCGGGGCGCACCGACCGCGGGAAGGGCGGCATGCAACAGCTCATCGACTGGGTCCTCGGGATCATGGAGTCCGTCGGCGGACCCGGCATCGCGCTGGCGATCTTCCTCGAGAACCTCTTCCCGCCGATCCCCAGCGAGGTCGTCCTGCCGCTCGCCGGCTTCACCGCCGCCAACGGGGAGTACACGATCGTCGAGGCCGTCCTCTGGGCCACCCTGGGATCGGTGACCGGCGCCCTGCTCCTCTACGGCTTCGGCGCGGTCGTCGGCATGGACCGGCTCCGGCTCATCGCCCACAAGATGCCGCTCGTCGATGTCGCCGACGTCGACAAGGCCGACGTGTGGTTCACCAAGCACGGGCGCAAGGCCGTCTTCTTCGGCCGGCTCATCCCCGGCATCCGCAGCCTCATCTCGGTCCCGGCCGGGGTCGACCGGATGCCGATGACCGGCTTCCTCGCGATGACGACGGCGGGCTCGCTGCTGTGGAACACCCTGCTCATCTCGGCCGGCTACGCGCTCGGGTCGCGCTACCACGTCGTCGAGCAGTACATCGACCCGATCAGCAAGGTCGTCTACGCGCTCATCATCCTGGCCTTCGTCGCCTGGCTGATCTTCCTCGTGCGTCGGCACCGGAACCGCAGCTCCGACCCGGACGAGCTCATCGAGCCCTGACGCCCGCTCGGGAGCGGACCTCGCGGCAGACGCTCACAGATGTGACAGTCCGCTCGCGAACGTTCGCGAGCGGACTGCACAAACTGAAGGAAGTTCGGATCTAGATCTCGGCGTTCCAGGCCTCCTTGTAGCCGAGCTTGCCGCTCGTCTGGAGCAGCGCCCGGCGGTAGATCCGGGTGGCGGCGACGAGGACCACGATGGTGAGCGCGAGGAGCAGGACGAGCGCGACGAGCGCCTGCCACCACTGCGCCTGACCGGTGACGAGCCGCATCGGCATGAGCACCGCGGAGAACGGCGGCACCCACGACAGCACCGAGGCGACCGTGCCGGTCGCGAGCATCCCCGAGAAGAAGACCGCCATGATGAGCATCGTCACCGGCGTCGCCGTGGACTGGACGTCCTCGACCCGGCTGGCCAGGGCACCAGCCACGGCGAAGAGGGTCGCGATGAGGACGAACCCGGCGAGGTAGAAGGCGACGTACCAGAGGATGCCGGTCGAGAGGGAGGGCAGCATCGACCCGAGGTCGGTGAAGCTCAGCCCGACCAGGCCCACCCCGACGAAGAGCGCGAGCTGACCCAGGGCGAGGGTGAAGTTGCCGAGGATCTTGCCCGCGAGCAGCTGAGGGATCGGCATCGACGTCGCGATGATCTCGACCACCCGTGACTGCTTCTCCTCGACGACGCTGCTCGCGAGCGTCATGCCGAACATCATCGCGCTGAAGTAGAAGAGCAGCGCCATGACCACGCCGACCGCCCGGCCCAGCCCGACTCGCTCCGCGTCACCCTTGAGCAGGGCCTGCCGGACCTCGGCACCCTGGCTGAGGTCGGCCATCGTCGTGCCAGCCCGCTCCGCGTTGGCGGCCATGACGTCCTGCTGCACAGCGGTGGTCACGACCTCCGCCAACGAGCCGTCGTGCTCGTCGTAGCCGGTGAGCACCCAGGCGTCGCCGTCCCTGTGCAGCCACCCGCTGGCCTCACCCTCCTCGAGGGTGGTCCGGGCCGCCGCGGCGTCGGGAGCCTCCTCGACGAGGATCGTGAGCTTGTCGTTCATCGCCGGCGCCTGGTCAGCGACGCTCTGGGCCATCTCGACGGCCTCGGGAGCGGCGAGCAGGGTGACGTCGCGGTGCCGCTCGGACTGCCAGACCTGGAAGACCATGATCCCGACGATGACCGCGAGGGTGAGCAGGGTGCCGCCGATGAAGGCCTTGTCGCGCAGCTTGACCATGACCTCCCGCCGTGCGACGAGGAGCCAGGGTGCGGTGGGGGTGCTCATGCCGTGACCTCCCGGTAGATGTCGGACAGGGGCGGGACGACCTGGGTCAGCTCGCGCAGGCCACCGCGGGTGAGGGACTCCCGGACGAGCGTGTCGATCCGGGGGTCGACCCCGGCAGCGGCCCCTGATCCGCCACCGGGGTCGAGCTCGATGAGGGCCGTCGGCCCGTCCACGTCGACGGTGTGGATCCCGGCGAGGTCACGGACCCAGCCGGCGTCCGCCCCGAGCGTGACGCGGTAACGCTCGGGACCGGCGGTGCGCAGCTCGGCAGCGGTGCCCTGCGCGCGCACCTGCCCCTGGGCGAGGACGACGAGCCGGTCGCAGAGCCGCTCGACGAGGTCGAGCTGGTGGCTCGAGAAGAGGACAGGCACCCCCTTCGCCGTCTGCTCCCGGAGGAGGTCGGCCATCGAGTCGACGGCGTCTGGGTCGAGGCCGCTGAAGGGCTCGTCGAGGATGAGGGCGACCGGCCGGGACATCACCGCGGCGATGATCTGGACCCGCTGCTGGTTGCCGAGCGAGAGCTTTTCGACGGCGTCGCCGGTCCGCTCGACGAGCCCGAAGCGCTCGAGCAGCTCGGTGGCCTCGGCCTTCGCCGCTGCCGGGTCGACGCCCTTGAGCGAGGCCAGGTAGACGAGCTGCTCGAGGATCTTTTGCTTCGGGTAGAGGCCGCGCTCCTCCGGCATGTAGCCGAAGGCCCGCCGGTCGGCGGTGGTGATCCGACCGTCGCCGTAGCGGACCTCGCCTGCGGTGATCCCGAGGACGCCCATGATCATCCGCATGGTCGTCGTCTTGCCGGCGCCGTTGCCGCCGACGAAGCCGGTCATCGCGCCGGTCGGCACGGTGAAGCTCACCTGGTCGACGACGGTCTGGTCACCGAAGCGACGGGTCAGCCCGTCGACCGTGATCGTCTGAGGTCTCGTGTCCATGACGCTGACGCTACGGTCGGGGCCGTCCCTGCGGATCCACCGGTCGACTGATCCTGTGCGGGCCACCTCTCCCCCTCGAGGGGGAGGCGAAGGGGGGTCAGGCGCCGCGGACGATGCCGCTCTCGTGAGCGACGACCACGGCCTGGACCCGGTCGCGCAGGTGGAGCTTGGCCAGGACGTTGCTCACGTGCGTCTTGACGGTCGCCTCGCCGATGAAGAGCTCGGCGGCGATCTCGGCGTTCGAGAGGCCCCGGCCGACCGCGACGAGCACCTCGTGCTCGCGCTCGGTGAGACCCGTCAGGTCGTGCCCTGCGTCGTCAGCAGCGGGAGCAGCCGCGCCCGTGTCGCCGCCCGCGACCATGCGGCTAATGACCCGGCGGGTCACCTCGGGGGCGAGCAGCGCGTGCCCACGCCCGACGGCGCGGACGGCCTCGACGAGGTGGTCCGCCTCGGCGTTCTTGAGCAGGAAGCCGCTCGCCCCTGCCTGCAGCGCGTCGAAGAGGTAGTCGTCCCGATCGAAGGTCGTCAGCACGACGACCCGGCTGTGCCCCTTCGCGACGATCTCGGTGGTGGCGGCGATGCCGTCGACGCCCGGCATCTGCACGTCCATGAGGACGAGGTCGGGGCGCAGCTCGGCCGCCCGCTCGATCGCCTCAGCCCCGTCGCACGCCTCGCCGACCACCTCGATGTCGGGCTCGACGCCGAGCATCATCGCGAAGCCCGCCCGGATGAGCCGCTGGTCGTCGACGAGCAGCAGCCGCAAGGGCGCTTCGTGCTCGGCCTCGGTCATGCGTCCTCCTGCGTCAGCGGTACCCGGAGACGGACACGGTAGCCCCCGGTCGCGCGGGGTCCGACGTCGACCGAGCCGCCGAGCGAGCGGGCGCGCTCGCGGATCCCCATGTGTCCCAGACCCGAGCCAGACGTGCCGGGACGAGGACGGCCGTCGTCGGTCACCTCGACCTCGACGAAGGGGGTCGCGGTCTGCGTCCGGACCCTGACGACGACCCGCGCGGTGCGCGCCGTCGAGTGCCGGGCCACGTTGGTCAGGGCCTCCTGGGCGGTGCGGTAAAGGCTGTGGCCGACGGCCGCAGGGACCAGGTCGAGTGCGTCGGGACGATCGGTGACCACCTCGTGCTCGACCCGGAGCGTGTCGCTCCTGCGCTCCTCGACGAGGCGGGCGATCGCGGCGAGGTCCGGCTCCGGTCCCCGGTCCGTCTCACCCTCGCCTGCTGGCTGCCCCTTCGCCGAGGTACGGAGGGTGCCGAGGAGGGAGCGCATCTGGGTCACCGCGTCACGGCTGGACTCCTCGATGACGGACAGTGCGCCCTTCGCCGCGGCGGGATCGCGCTCCATGACGCGGCGGGCACCGGCCGCCTGGACGCCGATGACGGAGACGTGGTGGGCGACGACGTCGTGGAGCTCGCGAGCGATCCGCAGGCGCTCCTCGACGACCGCCCGCTCGCTCAGCTCCTCGGCCTGCTCAGAGATCGTGCGCGCCTGCTCCTGGAGATGGGCCCGCTGCCGCGCATTACGCCACGAGTTCTGCCCGAACATCACCGCTGCACCGAAGAAGACGATGTTGATGAGGGTCGTCAGGAGAACGCTGGAGACCACCGCCCTCGGGCGGTGCGAGTCGTCGCCAGCCGCAAGCATCTCGTCGACGACGTTGCCCACGGCGAAACCCCACACGAGCCAGGCGGCCATCCCGAGCAGCACCCCCCCGACGACGAGGATCATATGGGAGCGGCGGCGGGCCCACGCCACCCCGGCGTGGACGACGACGAAGTACACGACCTGGGTCGAGAGCAGCGAGGCCATGAGGCCTGCGAAGGTCCCGATCGCCCAGTAGGCGACCGAGCCGACGACGAGCACGGCGAGCGGCCAGCGGCGCCGGGCGAGCAGGAGCAACGCCGGGCCCGCGGTCAGAAGCCACTGGAGCCAGACCGGCTCCTCGACCGGGTCGAGCGACCCGACGCCGCGCATAAGCTCGAGCGTGACGAGGCTGAGGATCGCCGTCGCAGCCGTCAGGGCGACGTCACGCCGGTCGATCGAGCCGCCCGGGCGTTCCCAGGGGTCGTCGACCGCGAGGTAGCGGCGCAAGGCGGTGAGCAACGGCACCGCATCACCCTAGGAGGCCAGAGCGGCACCGCGCCTCCCCCGCGAGGCGGAGGCGGGTCACCCCCTGGGGTGAGGAGGGGCTGCGGCGGGACAG
>JBHWMJ010000026.1:0-6673 GCA_043423105.1 Marihabitans sp. | reverse complement strand
ATGGCGGCCAACGCGCCGGCCGCGATCGTCATGGCGCCTGCGGCGAGCACGGTGCGGAGCATCGCGTGGTTCATGGGATTCCTTCCGTCGTGCCGCGGGCCACCCGGACGTGGTCGGCCAGGGCCGAGCGGAGTGGGGCCGAGCCGGCCGGGTCGTACCGAGTGCCGGGTCGGGTGGCCGCCTCGCGCCAGGCGCTGCGCCAGGCGGCGTCGACGACGAGGCTGACGTCGGGCTGACCGGGGCTGAGGTCGATCGGCTGCACCGCCGGCGGTGGTGACAGGACCTCCTGCGCGGCACGGCGTCTCACCGTCTGCCCGGCCGCGGAGAGCGCGAGCGGGTCGACCCGAGGATCGACGCGGGTCCCCCCTTCGTCTGCGACGAGCCAGCCCTCGCCGTGCAGCTGGTCGAAGGCCGCGACGACCGTCCCACGTGACACCCCGAGCCGGGTCGCGAGCGTACGGGTGGACGGCAGCGAGTCGCCGGGCCTCACGAGCCCGGACTCGACGGCATCGCGCAGGCCGTCGGCGACCTGGAGCACGAGCGAGCGCGGAGCCGACCGGTCCAGCGTCAGCGGCAGGTCGATGTCGTGGGGATGGCGCACCGCACCACGGTACCCAGAGTGGTCTATCGACAGTCAGGCGTTCTGGACCTGGTGGATAGACCACACAGCCCCCAGGCTGGCCCGCATGACCACGCAGACCCCCCTTCGCCCGGACTCCCTCGACACCCCACCCGCCACCGGCACCCGGCTCGTCAAGCGGGGGCTGGCCGAGATGCTCAAGGGCGGCGTCATCATGGACGTCGTCACCGCCGAGCAGGCCCGCATCGCCGAGGACGCCGGTGCCGTCGCCGTCATGGCGCTCGAGCGCGTCCCCGCTGACATCCGCGCCCAGGGCGGCGTCGCCCGGATGTCCGACCCTGACCTCATCGAGGGGATCGTCGACGCCGTCTCGATCCCCGTCATGGCCAAGGCGCGCATCGGGCACACCGTCGAGGCGCAGATCCTCCAGCACCTCGGCGTCGACTACATCGACGAGTCCGAGGTCCTCTCCCCCGCAGACTTCGTCCACCACATCGACAAGCACGCCTTCGACGTCCCCTTCGTCTGCGGCGCCACCAACCTCGGGGAGGCGCTGCGCCGCATCGCCGAGGGGGCCGCGATGATCCGCAGCAAGGGCGAGGCCGGCACCGGCGACGTCTCCGAGGCAGTCCGGCACATCCGCACGATCCGCACCGAGATCGCCGAGCTCCAGGCCCTCCACGCCAGCGCCCCGGAGAGCCTCTACGCCCGCGCGAAGGAGCTCCAGGCGCCGCTGGACCTCGTCACCGAGGTCGCGGCGACCGGGGCGCTGCCCGTCGTGATGTTCACCGCCGGCGGGGTCGCCACGCCGGCCGACGCGGCCATGCTCCGCCAGATGGGGGCCGAAGGGGTCTTCGTCGGGTCCGGGATCTTCCTCTCCGGCAACCCCGCCAAGCGCGCCGAGGCGATCGTCCGTGCCACGACCTTCTACGACGACATCGACGCGGTCACCGCGGCATCCCGTGGCCTCGGCGAGGCGATGGTCGGCATCAGCGTCAGCGAGCTGCCCGCGCCGCACCGCCTCGCCGAGCGCGGCTGGTGAGCCCACGGGTCGGTGTCCTGGCGCTGCAGGGCGGGGTGGCCGAGCACGAACGGATGCTCGCCTCGCTCGTCGCCACCCCGGTCCGGGTCCGGCGACCGCACGACCTGCTCGCTCTCGACGCCCTCGTCGTCCCGGGCGGCGAGTCCTCGGTGCTCGACCGCCTGCTCGACGTCGCGGGGCTCAGGGCGTCCCTCACCGACGCGATCCGCGACGGCCTGCCGACGCTCGGCACGTGCGCCGGGCTCGTCCTGCTCGCCGCCACCCTCGAGAACCCGGCACCGGGTCAGCGCACCCTCGGCATCCTCGACATCGCCGTGCGGCGCAACGCCTTCGGCCGTCAGGTCGACTCCGCCGAGGTCGAGGCGAGCTGGCTGCCCGGCACGGGCTCACCCCTTCGGGCGGCGGCGATCCGCGCGCCCGAGGTGACGGCCTGGGGCGAAGGGGTCGAGGTCGTCTCGACGATGACGGTCGCCTCGGCGGACGGCTCGGCGCGTGACGCGGTCGTCGGGGTGCGGCAGGGTTCGGTGACGGCGATCTCCCTGCACCCGGAGCTCACCGGCGACCCGACGGCCCACCTCGCGCTGCTCGAGGGTCAGCGCTCGTGGACCTCGACGAGCAAGGCGTGGGTGACCGCGGGGTCGCCGACCGCCTTGGCCCCGCCGCCGAGGATCCCCTCGAGCAGCTGCGCCGGCTTCGGGAAGTCCTCGGGCAGCGCCTCGTTGTAGAGCCGGTGCTCCTCGAGCGACTCCACGGCCGCGTCGAGGTAGCCCGTGACGTCGATATAGCCGTCGGCGACCGGGGAGGCGGCGAAGGCGAGCGTGCCGACGTGCCAGGGTTCGAGACCCTCGGCGACGAGATCCGGGTGGATCCACCGGTTGCCGGCGTCGGCGCACGCGTCCATCGTCGCGAGCCCGACGGCCCGGTGGTCGGCCTGGTTGAGGCCGCCGCCGGCGAAGGTCTCGTGCCGGGTCAGCGTGATGACGAGGCCAGGGCGATGCCGTCGGATCGCAGCGGCGATGTCGCGGCGAAGGGCGAGCCCGTACTCGATCGTCCCGTCGGACCAGTCCCCGAACTCCACTGCGTCGACCCCGACGACCGCCGCGCTGGCGCGCTCCTCGTCAGCACGCGCGGGGGCGGCATCGACCGGGTCCATGCCGTCGATGCCGGCCTCGCCACGGGTCAGGAGGAAGTAGCTGACGGACTTGCCCGCCTCGGTCCACCGCGCGACCGCGGCGGAGGTGCCGTACTCGATGTCGTCGGGGTGCGCGACGACGCACAGCACCGACTCGAAGCGGGACTCGTCCAGGGGCTCCAGCGTGCGCTCGCTCATGCCCCGCACGCTACTCAGACTTGCGGGGGCTCCGAGGGACGACGCGCAGCCTCGGCGGCAGCCGCGCGGTCGGCCTCCTCGCGGATGAGACGTGCCTTCTCGATCGCCGCGCGCATCGGGTCGTGCTCCGCGAGCAGCTCACGCGCCTGCTGGGCGTTGCGGTGCTCGACGAGCACCTCGTAGCGGGTGGCGATGACCTGGCTGACCGAGGTGAAGTCGCGCTGCCCACCCGTGGCCCGGTACCCCAGCCACGCCCAGATCAGGCCGAAGACGGCGCCGATGACCACGGTCGAGAGCATCCTCGGCAGCAGGCCCTCTCCCCCTTCGAACATCGCGAAGACGAGCCCGACGAAGACACCGATCCAGATGCCGGAGAGCAGCCCGCCGAGCATGACGCGTCCGGAGGTCAGCCGTCCGGTGACCCGCTCGACCTGCTTGAGGTCGGTGCCGACGAGCAGGACGTTCTCGACGGGGAAGTCCCGGTCGGCGAGGAAGTCGACGGCCTTCTGCGCCTCGGCGTACGTCTCGTACGTGCCCAACGACTGGGGGAACTCGAGGCTGAAGGCCTGCACACGGGCGGCGCTCAGGGCGGGTTGCGTCATAGGCCCATGATCTCACCCGGACCTGGCATCCTCCTGGTCGCCGACGACGATCGGCGCGGCCACCCGACCCGGGCGCCGCGCCGATCATGCTCAGGCCGTCCGGCCGCGGAGCATCAGCCCTTGAGCTTGTAGTCCTTGAGGATCGACTTGCCGATGATCATCTTCTGGATCTCCGCCGTGCCCTCGCCGATGAGGAGCATCGGGGCCTCACGGTAGAGGCGCTCGATCTCGTACTCCTTGGAGTAGCCGAAGCCGCCGTGGATGCGGAAGGACTGGTTCACCACGTCGGCGCAGTACTCGGCCGCCATGTACTTCGCGATGCCGGCCTCGAGGTCGTTGCGCTCGCCCTTGTCCTTGAGCTTGGCGGCCTTGACCATGAGCTGGTGCGCGGCCTCGACCTTCGCGGCCATGTCGGCGATGCGGAAGAGGATCGCCTGGTGGTCGACGATCTTCTTGCCGAAGGTCTCTCGCTGCTGGGCGTAGGAGATGCCGAGCTCGAAGGCGCGCATCGCGATGCCGCAGGCGCGGGCGGCGACGTTGACGCGGCCGACCTCGACGCCGTCCATCATCTGGTAGAAGCCCTTGCCCGGCTCGCCACCGAGGATCTGGCCGGTGGTCGTCTTGTGGCCGTCGAGGACGAGCTCGGTGGTGTCGACGCCCTTGTAGCCCATCTTCTCGATCTTGCCGGGGACCGAGACGCCCTGGGCGGTCTCGCCGAAGCCCGACTCCTTGTCGATGAGGAAGGTCGTCATGTTCTTGTGCGGGCTGTCTGCACCGAGGTCGGTCTTGACGAGGACGGCGACGAGGTTGGCGGACGCACCGTTGGTCAGCCACATCTTCTGGCCCGTGATGGTCCAGTCGTCGCCCTCGCCCTTGACGGCCTTGGTCTTGATGCCGGCGACGTCGGAGCCGAGCCCGGGCTCGGACATCGAGAAGGCGCCACGGATCTCGCCGGTCGCCATCTTCGGCAGGTAGTGCTGCTTCTGCTCGTCGGTGCCGTGCTTGAGGATCATGTACGCGACGATGAAGTGGGTGTTGATGATGCCGGAAACGGGCATCCAGCCGCGGGCGATCTCCTCGACGCACAGGGCGTAGGTGAGCAGCGACTCGCCAAGACCGCCGTACTCTTCGGGGATCATCAGGCCGAAGATCCCCATCTCCTTCATCTGGTCCACGATCTGCTGCGGGTACTCGTCCTTGTGCTCGAGCTCCTGGGCGACCGGGATGATCTGCTCGTCGACGAACTCCTTGACGAGCTTGAGCAGCTCGCCCTGCTCCTCGGTCAGGCCGTCGGTCGTCTGGAGTCGGGACATGCGTGGATCGCCACCTCTGCGTCGGGATGTGGGGGTGCAAGGGTCAGTATCCCCCGGACATTGCCCTCGACGGCAGGACCTCTCATCGTGTGATCCGCCACGCCCGCGGACCGTGACCGGGGCGAAGAGGCGAGCCAGCGGGAGAGTCGTCTCGCGCGACCGCAGCCGCCTAGTCCCCCGGGAGCACCTCGGTGACCCGTCCGCCATCGACCTCCCAGCGACGGGTCAGCCGGACCTTCTCGAGCATCCGACGGTCGTGAGTCACGAGCAGGATCGTCCCGTCGAAGGACTCGAGCGCCTGCTCGAGCTGCTCGATCGCGGGCAGGTCGAGATGGTTCGTCGGCTCGTCGAGGACGAGGAGGTTGACCCCTCGGGCCTGGAGCAGGGCGAGCGCGCCACGGGTTCGCTCCCCTGGCGACAGCGACGAGGCTGGCCGCGCGATGTGGTCCCCGACGAGCCCGAACTTCGCGAGCAGCGTGCGGCGGTCGGCGTCGGACCACTCGGGCAGCTCGAGCGCGAAGACCCGAGCCAGCGTCTGGTCGTCTCGGTCGAGCAACGCCCGGGCCTGGTCGACCTCGCCAATGACGACGCGCGACCCGAGTGTCGCCGACCCTGAGTCCGGGGCGACCCGACCGAGAAGCAGGCCGAGCAGCGTCGTCTTGCCCGCGCCGTTGGGCCCGGTGATCGCGACCCGGTCGCGCAGGTCGAGCTGGAGGTCGATGGGACCGAGGACGAAGTCGCCCCGTCTCATCACGGCGGACCTCAGCACGGCGACGACGTCCCCCGACCGCGGCGCCTCCGCGATGCTGAGCTGCAGCTGCCACTCCTTGCGCGGCTCCTCGACCACCTCCAGCCGCTCGATCATCCGCTCGGTCTGCTGCGCCTTCGCGGCCTGCTTCTCGGAGGTGGCCTTCGCGTGGTGCCGGATGAACTTGTCCTTCTCGTCGCGGCGCGCCTTGCGGTTGGCGGTTCGCACCCCCTTGTCCATCCACTCGCGCTGCATCCGCGCGCGCGACTCCAGGGCCGAGCGGCGGGCGGCGTACTCCTCGTACGCCTCGCGGGCGTGCCCCCGGGTGATCGAGCGCTCCTCGAGGTAGGCGTCGTAGCCGCCGCCGTAGGTGATGACCCGCTGCAGGCTGCGGTCGATCTCGACGATGCTCGTCGCGGTCGCGGAGAGGAAGGCGCGGTCGTGACTCACGAGGACCACCGGCGCGTCCAGCCCCTGGACGAAGTCTTCGAGCAGGTCGAGCCCTCGCACGTCGAGGTCGTTCGTCGGCTCGTCGAGCAGGTAGCCGTCGTAGCGCGACAGCAGCAGCCCGGCCAGGCCCACGCGTGCGGCCTCGCCTCCGGAGAGCGTGGATAGCTCCCGGTCGAGGTCGACCGCCAGCCCGAGCCGGGCAGCGACCTCCTCGGTCCGCTCCTCGAGGTCCGCGCCACCGAGCGCCAGCCAACGGTCGAGCGCACCGGCGTACCGGTCAGCGGCCTGCTCGTCGTCGTGCCGCACGCCGAGAGCCTCTGCGGCCGCTGTCATCTCGACCTCAGCGGCCGCGACGCCCGTCCGGCGACCGAGGGCGGCCCGGATCGTCTCGCCGGGAGCAGCGTCTCGCTCCTGTGTCAGGAGACCGAGGTTCGCGGCCGGGGGGCTGATCGTGACGGCCCCGGACTCGGCCGCCCGACGGCCCGCGAGGACGTGGAGGAGTGTGGACTTGCCAGCACCGTTCGGGCCGACGAGACCGACGACCTCTCCCGGACCGACGACGAGGTCGAGACCGGAGAAGAGGACTCGTGCACCGTGCCCGACGGCAC
>JBHWMJ010000147.1:0-3341 GCA_043423105.1 Marihabitans sp. | reverse complement strand
GGATCAGCCAGCCGCCGACGATCAGGGAGGCGTTGCTTCGCCTGCTACGCCACAGCCACGCGGCCCCGTAGCACGCCAGTCCGATGAGGGCTGCCGATGCCAGGAGAGCCCAACCCTCCCGGCGCGAGGCGAGATGGGCGCCTCGCGCCCACACCCCCCCGTGCGTCATCACCGACACGATGACCCCGCCGGGGCTGTCAGGCCGCGGCGCGAAGGCCGCAGCACCGTCCTGGTCTGCGCCGTCCACCCCGCTCGCCAGTGCCGCGATGAGCCACGGCAGGGTCAGCAGTGCGGGGACGCAGAGGATCCACGTGTCACGCCACCCACGCCGTGCGTGGATCAGCACGACACCCAGCGTCAGGATGGTCGCCAACGAACCCCACGGCGTCACAGCAGCCGGCACGGCGACGAGGGCAACCAGGACCACCCGTCGGACAAGACGCCCGTAAGAAGCGGCAGCGAGGACCAGCCACGGGATCGCCGTGTAGGCGAGCAGGGTGGGAGCCTGACCCAGGAGCAGCCGCTCCACGACGAAGGGGTTCCAGATCCCCGCCGCGGCGGCCACCGGTGCCGCCCAGCGCATCCTTCGGACGAGCAGGGCGAGGCCGATGCCTGAGGCGAGCACGGCGAGCAGGAGCACACCGCGTTGCTGCAACGAGGTCGGCACCACGTGCGCCAGGAGCGCCGACACCAGGTCCAGGGGGACGGCCCGCGGGGGGTACCCGTCCATTCCCAGCGCCGCGTCGTTGACGACGGGGTCCGGGACCGTGACGAAGTCGCGTGCCAGGACGTGGCCAGGTCGGGTCACTGTGCCGAGCATGAGAACGGTCAGGACCACCGAGACGACGGCCGCCATGAGCATGTCGATGCCAGGACGGGGCGCCGTCTCCGCCGCAGCAATGCCGTCCCGCGTCACGAGCACCCTTCTCCCAGTTACGCCGGTGACGACAGCTGGTCACCAGGGAACGGACCGCCGCAGCGTCGAGCGAGCACTAGTGTACGGCCGTGCGACACGACGACCCAGGCCCCGCGGGCACCTCTCGGCGGCGGTCCGGCGTCGGGGCCGGTGCGGTCGCGATCGGGACCCTCGTCGCGAACATCCTCGGCTACGCCCTCTTCCTGGTCCTCAACCGCCAGCTCGAGCCCGACACGCTCGGCGCGGTGGCGTCGCTGCTCAACCTCGTCATCATCGCCAGCGTGGCCGCCCTCTCGACCCAGCTCGTCGGTGCCTGGAGGGTCGCGAATCGTCGACCACAGGCACATGCCACCGTGCTGCGGACCGGCGCCGCCGTCGGAGCGCTCATCACCGGCGCGGTGGCACTCCTCACCCCTGCTCTTGTCCCTCTCCTCCACCTGGACGGCCCCGTCCCCGTCCTCCTGGTGGCGGCCACCATGGCACCGGCCATCATGACAGCGGCGGTTCAGGGTGTGCTGCAGGGCGACCGCCGTTTCGTGGCGCTGGCCGCCTCGTACGTCGCGGCCGCGGCCGGGCGCACCGCCGGGGGGGTGACCGCGGCTTGGCTCGGCTGGGGGGTCGACGGAGTGATGGGGCTGACGGCCCTGGCGTCATGGGTGACGACTGCCGCGATCCTGCTGTTCGTCCGAGATCATGTGAGGAGCGCGCAGGGCGCTGGTGTCCCGGTACACGCGCGGCGAGTCCTCACCGGCATGACGGGCACGTCGGCGCTCCTGGTGGCCTCAACCATCGACATCCCGGTAGCCCGCAACGCGCTCAGCGGCAGCGAGTCCGGGACGTACGCCGTCCTCGGCCTCTTCACCAAGGCAGCGTTCTGGGGACCGGCCTTCCTGGCGACGGTCCTCTACCCCGGGATGACTCGGACGAAGGGGATGCGCCCGCTGCTCCTCGCGCTGGCAGGGACGACCGGCATCGTGGCAGCGGGCATCGCGCTCGCTGCCGTGCTCGCCGAACCCCTGGTGCGGCTCGCGGGTGGCGCTGCCTACGGCGACGAGGGCAGCCTCGTGCCGGTTTTCACCGCTCTCGGTGGCGCATGGGCACTGGCCCAGGTCCTCGTCTACTGGGGTGCGGCCAAGGGAACCTACGCCGTGGGGTATCTCGTGTGGGTGGCCGCCGGGGTGGCAACCCTCGTCGTGACGACCTGGCGGTCGGGCAGCGTGCTCGAGGTCTCGACGACCTTCCTGCTCGCGGCCGGAAGCGTGGTGGTGATCGGCTCAGTGCTGAGCGTGCACCGTGCTCTCAGTGCGCAGCGTCGTGCCAGGACCGGCCCGAGCCCACGCTGACCTCGAGCGGGACGTCCATCTCGACGGCGGCTCCCATCTCGTCCCGGAGCAGCTGCTCGACCCGGTCCCGCTCCCCCGCCGCCACCTCGACGACGAGCTCGTCGTGCACCTGCAGCAGCACCCTCGACGCGAGCGACTGCTCCCGCAGCGCCGCATCGACCCGGAGCATCGCGACCTTCATGACGTCCGCGGCCGAGCCCTGGATGGGCGCGTTGAGGGCCATCCGCTCGGCCATCTCGCGCCGCTGCCGGTTGTCGCTCGTGAGGTCCGGCAGGTACCGCCGCCGCCCGAGCATGGTCTCGGTGTACCCGGTGGCCCGGGCCTGCGCGACGACGTCCTGGAGGTAGTCGCGCACGCCCCCGAACCGCTCGAAGTACTCCTCCATGAGCCCCTTCGCCTCGACCGTGCTGATCCCGAGCTGGCGGGAGAGGCCGAAGGCCGACAGCCCGTACGCCAGGCCGTAGCTCATCGCCTTGACCTTGCTGCGCATCTCGGCCGTGACGTCGGCGGGCTCGACCCCGAACACCCGCGAGCCGACGAAGCGGTGCAGGTCCTCGCCGGAGCGGAACGCCTCGATGAGGCCCGCGTCGCCGGAGAGGTGCGCCATGATCCGCATCTCGATCTGGCTGTAGTCCGCCGACATGAGGCACTCGAAGTCGGACCCCGCGGCACCGTCGCGCCCCACGACGAAGACCTCGCGGATCCGGCGACCCTCCTCGGTCCGGATGGGAATGTTCTGCAGGTTGGGGTCGGTCGAGGAGAGCCGTCCGGTCGCCGCGATCGTCTGCATGTACGTCGTGTGGATCCGTCCGTCGTCGGCGACGCTCTTGATGAGGCCTTCGACGGTGACGCGCAGCTTCGCGGCGTCCCGGTGCCGCAGCAGCGCCTCGAGGAAGGGGTGCTCGGTCTTGGCGTAGAGGTCCGCCAGCGCCTCGGCGTCCGTGGTGTAGCCGGTCTTCGTCCGACGGGTCTTGGGCAGCCCCAAGGTGTCGAAGAGGACGACCTGGAGCTGCTTGGGCGAGCCGAGGTTGATCTGCTCGTCGCCGATCGCGTCCCACGCGTCCTGCTGCGCCTGGGTCACC
>JBHWMJ010000142.1:0-9257 GCA_043423105.1 Marihabitans sp. | reverse complement strand
CGGTCAAGGACCTCAACGCCAAGATCCGCGCCTTCATCGACGGCTGGAACGACCGCTGTCACCCTTTCGTGTGGACCAAGACCGCGGACGAGATCCTCAAGAAGGCGAACCGTCAGCCAACTTCAAACACGGCCCACTAGGAGTGCCACGGAGCACCGTGTACCGCACGATCAAGCGCGCGAAGGCGCAGGAGGAGGGTTCTCGATGACCACCGAAGACGGCGTCCAGATGATCAGGCCCGTCACGGCGGCGATTGGGACCACCTCGCAGGTCGTCCGCTACCACGCGGACAACGGAGACGGGTTCGCTCGATGTCGCCCTGACTACGCCCTCAACCCACAAACGACCCATGTGTTCCAGGACTGGGTGCCCGGGGGCAACTACCGGTGCCAGCGCAACGGCTGCGCGAGGACATGTGTCCCGCGTCAAGGAGTTGGCAGGATTTCCTTGTTCTGAAAGTTGGGGATGTTCGGGTCGGCCTGGCCCAGGTGCACCTCCTTGGGTCGGTTCCAGGCGATGGCCTGGTGAGGGCGGACCTGGTTGTACTCGATGCGGTAGTCCTCGGCGCGTTCGGCCAGGACGATCGCGTCGTCGATCTCGTCGATGAACAGGCGTTCGTACTTCAGCGTCCCGAACCCTCGCTCGCGTGACCCGTTCTGCCCGGGCGACTTCACGCGGGTGCGGACGTGCGCGAGCTCGGGGTGGAGCTCGATGAACGCCTCGAACCGGAACGAGCGGAAGGGGCCCCCGTTGTCGGTGACGATTGTGACTACCGGCAGCAGCTCGCCGGTCTGCTCATCGACCCGGCAGTCATCGATCATGGGATGCCCGAAGAGCTCCTCGTAGTCGGCCAGCGCGAGCTCGACGGCGTCGATCGCGTCGTGCTGGTTCGCCGTCGGCGACACATGGAACGGGTACTCGTACTTGGACCAGTAGTCCCGGCACCCCGCGATCCGCCACGTCCCGCCCGTGGTGGTCTCGAACTCGGAGAAGTCCAGCTGCCAGACCTGGTTGGCGCCCGTGGGCTCCTTGGCGAACGCAGCCTTGCGACGCTCGGCGAGCTTGCGCCGTTCGCGCTGGTACTGATCCGGCAGGATCAAGCCGCGGTCTCGCAGCCGGCGCAGAACCGTCGCCTCCGACACGACGTGCCCGTCGTAGCGGACCATCGCCCAGATCTTGCGGTGCCCCCAGAGCGGATGCTCCCGGGCGTGCTTGTCGATCAGCTCGGCCGCAGCATCGCGGGCCGGCTGCGGCCACTGACCCTTCGCCCGTCGGCCAGCCCGAGCCTTGGCCTGCCACCGCCGCCAGGTCCGCACCGGGATGTCGAACTGTCTGCACCACCTCGCGGTCGACATCCCAGACTCGACACGAATCACCTCGAGGTCCTCGAAGGGCCCAACCGGCCCTCCGCGCTCTTCTTCCACACCCGGATCTCAACGGCTGCCTCACCCAGGGCCTGCGTCAGATCCTCGACCTGCGCCTCCAGCTGCTCCTCCCGCGTCGACGGGCCGGACCGGCCCGCCGCCAACACGGTCTTCCCCGCCTCGAGGAAGTCAGCCTTCCACCGGCCGATCGACTGCTCGCTGACCTTCTCCCGCCGAGCAGCCTCAGCGATCGACATCTCACCGGCAAGCACACTCAACACGATCCGAGTCTTCCGCTCGGCCGGGATCACAGCGGGTCTACCCATGTTCAGACTCTCCTTCAAGACCTACACAACGGCCCTGCCACAAAGTCTGACGCGCGACACATGGAATCAACTGATGGCGGAGCTCGGGCGCAGGGTCCGGCCGCACGGGAACACCAAACCCTCTACGCGACGGACGAACGATACGACTCCGCAAGGTGCGGAGTCTCGACGAGCGAGCAATGAGGGCAAGGGAGGCGTGTCTCAGTGACCACGACTTCCATCGCAGTGCTCGTGCTCGGAGCTGGTGCGGCCGGGGCCGGGGCATATCGAGCCGGAACAGCAGTCGCGCGGGCTCCTTGGTCGTGGCGAATGGTGCTCTGGAGCGCCGTGGGCGCAGCGCTTGTGGCAAGGAGCCCTCGTGTGGCTTCAGGAGGTGTCTCAGTGACCACGGCTTTCGGGTCACTCTACTTCTGAGCCATCAGTTTCGAGCCGGACTTTGGGCCCTCTGGCGAGCCTCGACGAGGCGGCTCGAATACGAACGTTAGTGGACAGGCCGACAGCCGAGACGGGAGGCAGTGTTGCGGCGGTGACGGACTGTCGGCGACCTGCGAGTCGAGGTCGTTCAAGTCGCTACTCGGCGTCGCGTCCCAGCTCCTCGTGTATCTCCCGTCGCGAGGCTCTATGAACTTCGGTGGGCCGGAGCGCCCATGCAGCTCCCCAGGCCGTGATCGCAGTGCTGACTATCAGGAGTGCCAGGTCGGGCCATAGGTGTCCACCCACAACCCCAGACAGCGAGCCGGTCAGGAGTCCTGGTCCAAGGATGAGAACAAGCATCACCTCGCGGAGGTTGATGCTCGTGTCTCGCTGCTGCTGGCCCCCTGCTGACGGGGCGCGTCACGCCGACGTGACTACCCGCGTTCCCATGGCTACTCCCGCTCCCCTAACTCCCGTTCCTGCCAGTTTCTTATACCTACTTATAGTGTGTGCAGGTTTCACCGACTATCGATTGTCAGAAAAGATGGCGCATTGCCAACTGGCGTGGCGCATCTTGCCAACAAGATGGCGCGTGGTTCGGGAGTGACGTCACACTCGGACGTTGAATCCGAGGTCAAGGTCGTTCGCTGCCTGCCCGCCGCGAATGCCCCAGTTCTCTCGCGGCAAGTCGCGCACTGTGATCGTGACGTGGTTACGCGGGATGCCGAGCTCTTCTAGGCGTTCCACGATGTTGCGGTACAGGTCGCGCTTCGCATCGACAGAACGTCCTTCGAAGCAGTCGATCGTGATGAGCGTCATCAGCTCAGGTTGGGTAAGCGACGGCGGGTGCGCGAGTCGATGCGGCAGGTGCTCGATGAAGCGGACGTGCTTGTCGTTTTCAGGAATGCGGAACGCGGCGACAAGCGAGGCATGAACGGCATCGATGATCGCCACCTCGTCTTCGTCGGACCAGCGCTTGCGAACGTCGATGGTCGTGGAAGGCATGGCCGATTGTGGCACAACGACGAACGGCTGTGCACGCCGTTTTCCGCAGCTTCCGAATTGTCTCCGCCAGTCAAGGCAGCGGCAATCGGGATCGCTGCCGACGCCGCAGTGACTGTTTCGCCCCAGGGGCATCCGCACATGCCGCGTGCTGGGCGTCGGTGTCGGCGCCCCGATCGTCTTCGGGACGGTCTTGCGGGGTTGGCTCGAGCCTGGCGCCTGTGGAGGTGTCAGCGAGCGAGCAGTCGCATCGCGAGAAAGACGGGCTCGGTGTCGAGCCGCTGCGCCAGAGCCGGGTTGATGTCCGTCATCGACGGTGACAGAGGCGTCTCAGTGACCACGGCCAGGGCCGTCTTGAGGGGGACGTCACTCAGTCCTTCGCGGCAGACCCTGATGACCGACAGGGTGTCAGCGCTGCGCACGGTGCTCGAGCTCGTCCGCCAGGCGAAGGCACGAGGGGTGTCTCAGTGACCACGCAGAGCGACCTAGCCAACCCCAGGCTGACCACGCCCATCCCGACACCGCCGCGCGACGTGAAGGGGGGTAGTGATGGCGGATGTCACCAGTGAGGAGACAGCTCGGCGGGTCGAGGAGGCTCGTCGGTTCCGGCACAGCACGGAGATGGGAGGCGGGCGGGTTCCCGACCCCGCCCAGCAGGACATCGCCGCGTACGCGCGAGGCGAGGTCGATGAGGCGGAGATGCTGCGCCGTGCCCGTCAGCGGTACGGCCTCGACGGTTTACCGGCTCATCACAATGCAGGGTGTAGTTGGCGAGTCGGAGGAGGCGAGCCGCTCGTCCCTGGACGACATCTGGTCGGGGCGGCGAGGCGGACTGCGCTCCCACAAGGGCGCCCAGGGCGTACGCGAGACCAGCTGTACAACGAGGCGCGGCAGATGGGGATCGAGGGGCGGTCCAAGATGAACAAGGCCGAACTGCAACGCGCGGTGGACGCCAAGAGGTAGTCGCGGGGTCCGGAGCCAGACCCCCGCAGAGTAGCCTGACGCCATGGAGTCGGCGCTGACTTTCCTGGTGGCCGCTTTTCTCGGCGGCGCTGCGGCTGCTGCGCTCAGACTCCCCGCCCTCGTCGGCTTCCTTGCGGCGGGCTTCGTCGTCAATGCCTTCGGGATCGAGGCGCCGGTGTGGTTGGGCTGGGTGGCGGACCTCGGGGTGACGCTGTTGCTGTTCAGCATCGGGCTGAAACTCGACCTCCGCACGCTGCTGCGCCGCCACGTCTGGGTGACGACAGGCCTGCACTTGCTGCTGTTCAGCCTCTTGTCGGCGTTGCTCATCGGAGCGTTCGCCCTCGTCGGGCTGGCCTTCGACCGCGACCCCGGGGCCATCGCGCTGGTGGGGTTCGGGTTGTCGTTCTCCAGCACGGTGTTCGTCGTCAAGCACCTGGAGGAGTTCGACGACGAACGCTCGCTCTACGGTCGGGCTTCGATCGGCATCCTCCTCCTGCAGGACATCGCCGCTGGCGCTGACCCCTGACGGCACAACCCTGCTCGGCGCCAGCTACCACGACGGGTTCGGCGAGGCCTGGCCCACCGACGGCGAGCAGCTCGGCGAGCCGCACTCCCGCTTCGAGTACGCCAACCTGCACGCGATCGTCGCCGCAGACGACAACGTCTACGCACCCTCGCTCGGAGACGACCTCGTGGCGCAGCTCCGGCTCGAAGACGGGGAGCTGAAGCCGCTCTCCCCGGGCGCGGTGAACGCTCCGGCCGGAAGCGGCCCGCGACACCTCATCGTGGACGGCCGGCACGTGTATCTGCTGACCGAGTTCTCCGGCGAGGTGATCCGCTACAGCCGCGGCGACAATGGCGGCCTCAGCGAGGAGCAGCGCACCATCGTCGTCGACCCCGACGCCGGGTTGAGCCGCAGCCGCTACGGCGCCGACCCCATGGAGGAACACCTCATCTGGGGCGCCGACCTCCACCGCGGCGGCCGGTTCCTCTTCAGGGAGAGCGGGGAGCTCACCGAGCTCTCCCGCCGCCCCGTCGACGCACCCCTGGCGTACCTCGGTCCAGGCGCAGCACAGCAATGGATGGATCCTTGGTGGCGGCGAACACCAGGTCGCGCTCTGGGTCGATCGCGAACGTGCTGCAGCCTTTGACGTCGCCCGAAGTGGCGAGCACCTCGAGGCGGGGGTTGGGCTCCCGGTGGATCGCGAGCGTGCTGATGGTGCCGTCTCCGGCGTTGGCGATGAGAACGAGTCGGGTCATGGATCCGCGCTAGCCGCTCGGGCCGCGGGGAGAAACGGTTCGGGCACGAGAGCGTCAGCCACCCGGCTCGTCGCCGCGCTTCGCCTGCCGCCGCCCGGCGTGGACCCCCAGCTCGTACCCGACCGTCGCCACCAAGGTGATCACCACCAGCGGCAACAGGAACAGCACCAGCACCAGCGTGAAACCCTCGAGCGAATCGTGGCCGATCGCATCGAGCACGAGGTACGCCGTGTACGCGCCGTACAGCAGCAGAAACATGGCCCCCTCCCAGCGCGCCATAGTGAAGCCGGTGAGCACCACCGGGGACAGCGCCACGGCAACGGCGAGCATGAGGGGAATGTCCAGCGCCAAGGCGGCGGGCGGCACCGGAAGACCGTTGCCGGAGATGAGCGCAGGGACGCCGAGCACCAGACCGATGTTGGCGATGTTGGAGCCGACGATGTTGCCGACGGCCATATCGCGCTCCCCGCGGACCGCGGCGATGAGCGATGTGGCGAGCTCCGGCAGCGACGTACCGAGAGCCACCACCGTGAGCCCGATGACCAGCTCGCTCACACCCAACGCTTCGGCAATCGACACGGCGCCGTCGACGAGCTGGCCGGCACCGAGCACCAGCAATCCCACTCCGATCGCGAGGAATGCAGCCGACAGAAGTACCCCCGGCCTCCGTCGCCCTGTGCCCGCCTCGTCTGACGGTTGCTCGCTGTCGTCCATCGTCTGGCCGGGATGATCGTCCGCCTCGGGCGAGCGACGGGAGACCCAGACGGTGACTACCGTGTGCACCGCCATCAACGCCAGCAGTAAGGTCCCGTCGGCGAGTGAGATGCGGCCATCGAGCGACACCAACAGGAGTACCACAGTCATGCCCACCATCACCGGCACATCGAGGCGTACCAACTGCTGGCGCACGGCGAGTGGCAGCACCAGGGCCGACAGACCCAGGATGACCAGAATGTTGACGATGTTGGATCCGACGACGTTGCCGACCGCCAGGTCGGGTTGACCGTTCAGGGTCGCGCCGACGCTGACGGCGAGCTCAGGTGCAGAGGTTGCCAGGGCGACTACCGTGAGGCCCACCACCAGCGAGCTGATCCCCGCGCGTTTCGCCAGATCGGAGGCGCCGCGGACCAGCAGTTCGCCGCCGCCCACCAGAAGGACGAGACCGAGCACGATTCGGCCCACGTCGAGGAGATTCATACCGAGAAATCTAGCGCGGCCGAACCCTCGCTCGGACTGATCAGCGGCTGTGCTCCGTGCGGTAGGCGTCGAGCGTAGAGGCGACCGCGCCGTCGGTGTCGACGAATTCGCTGGCTAGGAGGTGGGCGAACTCCTCCAGCGCTACGCGCAGCTGCTGACCGCCGTCGCGCACGGAAACGTCCTGCGCGGCCAACGCGGCGTCCCGTAGCGCGAGGGCCTGGTCGAGTTGGAGCGAGAGCGCCATGTTCGGCTCGGTCTCCTGGAAGTAGAACTGCTCCGTGTGGTGGGCGAAGTCGGTGCGGACCTCCAGGATGCTGCGCGCAAGGCCGCTCAGCGTGGCGTGTGCAGCTGACGGGTGCCAATCGACGAGGTGGCCGGCCGCGTCCGTCTCGGCGAGCGTGCGCAGCTCCATCGCCAAGGCCCGGCGGCGGACGAGCGGTCCCTCGATCTGGGAGAACCACGTGAGGGCGGCGGTCAGCAGGGCGAACCCGGCGAGCGCTTCAAGGGGCGGTGCGAACCGTAGCCAGGGACCGGTGCCGACCACGTCGCCGAACCCGAGCGTCGCGATGGACACGAGCGAGAGGTACAGGGCTTCGGCGAAGTCCGGGTACCGCGAGGGGTCGATCCCTGGCGAGTAGAGGAAGCCGTCGGGAACGTACGGGACGTAGATCAACGCCCCGGCCGTCACCATCAGGACCACCCACAAGGCGTTGGAGGACACCATGGCCAACGGTCCCGTCGCCGATCCCAGCGGATGTCCGAGTCTCTTCGAGGCCCTCCAGATGAGGCGCATGAATGGGGCGCTCAGCCAGCCGTCACCGCTCGGGTACAGCAGGGTTTGGAACATGTCGAGCAGCACCGCGGCCATAGCCACCAGCCCCACGATCACCCAGACCAAGCTCACCCCTGCCTCCCTCCCCGGCGCTCCGAGCCTAGCCCGTAGAGCGCGGTCGTGGGCGGCACCGAGGAATCGCGCCTGCACCGGATCGGCTCTGTGCCGATTCGGACGAGACGGTCGGGGGCCGCGCTATCGTCGGGAGACACTCACGTTGTCACAGCGACAATGTCGGGGGTTTAGTGTGGCTGGCCTCGACCTCTCGGTCCGTCTCAGGTTCACCGATTCGGCGGGAAGTCACTGGAGTAGGAAGGACGCGCGACCGGTCCGCGAGTTGAAGCACCACGACATCGGTTGGCCGATGGACCCCGGGCTCCACACGCCGGTCAACTGAGGGGGGCCTGACCCCGGTTCTTGGACACGCTGAATCCAGCACGTGGTGCTGGGGAAGCGAGATGATCCGAGAATCATGGCTAGGAAGAACTATTCCGAGGAGTTCCGTCGTCAGGCCGTCGACTTGTACGAGTCCACCCCGGGTGCCACGGTCCGCGGCATAGCCGAGGACCTCGGCATCGTGCGTGGCACGCTGCGGGGTTGGCTCGAGGTCTACGGGACCGGCAAGAAGACCGCTGCTGACGGGACGTTGACCTCCAGCCCACTGCAGTCCAGGCCGTCGAGGAAGAACTCCTCGGCGCCCGAAGGTGAGACGCCGGAGCAGAAGATCGACCGAGTGGAGGCCGAGAACGCGGCGCTGCGGGCCGAGACCACCAAGCTCACCACCGAGCGGGAGATCCTGCAGCGGGCGGCCAAGTATTTCGCCGGGGAGACGCGCTGGTGAGTCGCTTCCAGTTCGTCGCCGAGAACTCCGCCACCTTCGAGGTGAAGCGACTGTGCGAGCTCGTCGAGATCGAGCGCTCCTCCTACTACGCCTGGCTCAAGGCAGCCCCGGCACGAGAAGAGCGAGCTCGGGCCGATGCCGAGCTCGTGGAGCGGATCAGGGCCGTCCACGCCGAGGACAACACTTGCGGTGCGCCGCGGATCACCGCCGAGCTCAACGACAACACCCCTGCCGGTGAGCGGGTCAACCACAAGCGCGTCGCGCGGGTGATGCGGGCCGAGGGCATCCGTGGCTATGTGAAGAGGCGGCGGGTGCGGACCACGATCCCCGAGCCGTCGGGGCAGAAGTACCCCGACCTGCTCCAGCGCGACTTCACCGCCGAGCGCCCCAACCGGCGCTACGTCGGCGACATCACCTACCTCCCGCTCGCGGACGGGACGAACCTGTACCTGGCGACCGTGATCGACTGCTACTCCCGACGGCTCGCCGGCTGAGCGATCGCCGACCACATGCGCACCGAACTCGTCGAGGAAGCGTTGAACGTCGCGGCCGCGACCCGAGACAGCCTCAAGGGCGCGATCTTCCACAGCGACCACGGGTCGGTCTACTGCTCCAAGGCCTACGCCCAGCTCTGCAAGAAGTTCGGCGTCACCCAGTCGATGGGCGCCGTCGGCTCGTCGGCCGACAACGCACTCGCGGAGTCGTTCAACGCCACGATGAAGCGCGAGGTCCTCCAAGACACCGCCTGCTGGCCCGACGAGCTGACCTGCCGCCGGCAGGTCTTCAGATGGCTCGTCCGCTACAACACCCGCCGCCGTCACAGCTGGTGCGGCTACCTCTCCCCGTCCACCTACGAGGCCCGCCGGGCCGCTACGCTGTCAACCGCTGCGTAATCACCCACCGTGTCCAAGATCCGGGGGTAGGGCCCGTAGTCCGCAGCGCCCCGACCTTTCAGTCCGAAGTAGGTTTCGCGTGCACGTTCCATGAGCGCGGCGCTGCGCTCGGGACGTTCATCGAACGTTGCGGCGTTGCCGTGCCCGTCGAGCACAGCAAACTGG
>JBHWMJ010000170.1:0-8255 GCA_043423105.1 Marihabitans sp. | reverse complement strand
GCGGTGTGCCACTGCGGGTCGTCGGTGCCGCCGGCGGCGACGAAGGTCGGCTCGCCGCCCATCGTCAGCCGCACGTCCCCCTTCGCCAGGAGGTCGTCGACCGCTGCGCCGAGCTCGTTGATCCGCGCCCACTGCTCGTCGCTGAACGGCTTGGTGACGCGCGGGTCCTCGGCCATGCGGGTCACCGTGTTGGAGAAGGAGAAGTCGACCTCGGTCGGTCCGGTCGCGCCGGAGATCGGCGCGGACGACGAGGGGTGCGGGGTGCACGACAGGGGGATGTGCCCCTCGCCGGCGAGCAGGCCGGAGGTAGCGTCGAGGCCGACCCAGCCGGCGCCGGGCACGAAGACCTCGGCCCACGCGTGGAGGTCGGTGAAGTCCTCCGCCGGCCCGTTGAGCGAGTCGTCGCCCACGGCGGACTGGTCGGCCGTGAGCTGGACGAGGTAGCCGGACACGAAGCGGGCGGCCAGCCCGACGTGCCGCAGGGCCGCGACGAGCAGCCACGCCGAGTCGCGGCACGAGCCGATGCCACGGTCGAGAGTCTCGGCCGGGTGCTGCACGCCCGGCTCCATCCGCACCGAGTAGTCGACCTCGCCCCGGATCGCCTGGTTGAGCCGGACGAGGAAGTCGACGACGGGTACCCCTTCGCCGGGCCCCCGCGACAGTCCCCCTTCGCCGACGATCCCCTCGACCGTCCGGTCGATCCACGCGGCCGTCTCGTCCGACAGGCCCGACCCCTCCGGCCCGTCGTCGACCGGGCGCAGGTACGGACCGAGGTCCTCGCGCAGCTGCGGCGGGTAGGCGAAGGGGACGGTGCTCGCGAAGTCCTCGACGAAGAAGTCGAACGGGTTGATGACCGTCATGTCGGCGACGAGGTCGACGGTGATGTCGAGCTCGGTGACCGGCTCGGGGAAGACGAGGCGGGCCAGCCAGTTGCCGAAGGGGTCCTGCTGCCAGTTGAGGAAGTGGCCCTCGGGCTCGACGCGAAGCGAGTACGCGGCGATCGGCGTCCGGGAGTGCGGGGCCGGCCGCAGCCGCACCGTGTGCGGGTAGACGCGGACCGGCTCGGGGAAGCGGTAGGTCGTGCGGTGCTCGAGGGCTACGCGGATCGTCACCCGCCAACCCTAGGTCGGGTCAGGCCCATACCTGGGTCTGACGCCTGGCCCGCTTGCTGCCAGCACAATGGCTGCATGAGCGAGTCGATCTCCGCGTACCCCACGGTGACGCCCCAGCACCCGGGCCACGCGCAGCACTATCACGGTGACTACCAGCGGCTGCCCAAGCAGCCCGTGCTCGCCGAGGGGCGGGAGTACCACATGGCGCTCACCGGGCCGGGCAACGCGTGGTGGCGGCCGCTCGTCGCCCTGCCCGCGGTGCTCGTCGGCTTCGCCGTGCTGACCGTCGGCTTCGGCATCGTCATGATGATCGGCATCCTCGTGGCGCAGGGCGGCGACCTCGACGCCATCCTGACCATGGACGAGTCCGAGCTGCTGCGCATGGATGACCCGTGGATCTTCGGGACGCAGAACCTCATGCTCGCCAGCCTCATCCTGCTCGCCGGGCTGACGACGTGGCTCGTCTACCAGGTGCGCCCCGGTTACCTCTCCTCCGTCGTGGGCCGCTTCCGGTGGGGATGGGCGGCGTGGTGCGCGGCGCTGCTCGTGCCCATGTGGGGCGCGTACATCGTCGTCGCGAGCATCCTGGCGCCGACCTCCGCCGCGGGCGGCGGTGCCGGCGGTGACGCGCAGCGTCCGGAGCACTGGGTCATCCTGCTCGTCCTCATGCTCTTCACCACGCCGCTGCAGAGCGCCGGTGAGGAGTACCTCTTCCGCGGCTGGATCATGCAGCAGATGGGCGCGATCTTCCGGCACCGCTGGGTGGCGCTCGTCGCCGCGATCGTGCTCTCCTCGGGCCTCTTCGCGCTCGCGCACGGATCGCTCGACCTGTGGATCTTCCTCGACCTCATGGGCATGGCCACCGGCATGGTCATCCTCACGTGGCGCACCGGCGGGCTCGAGGCGGCCGTCGTCCTGCACGCCGTGAACAACCTCTTCGCCATCGGCTACGCGATCCTCTTCGGCAACCTCGCCGACAGCTTCATCGGCGCGGACACGAAGAGCGACGCGGCGACGACCCTGGTGTCGTGGGCGGCCGTCGCCGTCGCGACAGGGATGCTCCTCGGCCTTGCCCGGTGGCGCGGCGTCGAGCGGACGGTCCGCCCGCGACAGTGACCTGAGTCGCTGCCGCGAGAGCGGGCCGGGCCTGGTGACGGCACAGTATGTTGACCCCCATGCGTGCGGCGGCCTTCTTCGACCTCGACCGGACCCTTCTACGCCGGGCCTCGGGCCCCGCGCTGTCCGCGGCCATGCGGGAGACGGGGGTGGTGACGAGCGGGCTGCCCTTCGAGCGGGCGATCTTCGGTTACTTCGACCTCTTCGGAGAGTCCCTCGGGTCGATCGCGCTCGCGCGCCAGGCCTCGCTCATCGCGCGCGGCCGCAGCGTCAAGGCCTTCGACGAGGCCGCGCAGATCGCCGGCGAGCAGCTCGCGGAGCTCGTCGAGCCCTTCGCCCGCATGCTCATCGACGAGCACCACCGCGCCGGCCGCAAGGTCGTCCTCGCGACGACCACCCCGGAGCACCTCATCCGCCCCTTCGCCGAGCGGCTCGGCCTCGACGACGTCGTCGCCACTCGCTACCGGACGAAGGGGGGCCGCTTCACCGGGACGCTCGACGGCCCCTTCGTGTGGTCCACGGGCAAGCTGAGCGCGGTCCGCGCCTGGGCCCAGGACCACGACGTCGACCTGTCGGAGTCGTACGCCTACTCCGACTCGATCTACGACCTGCCCCTCCTCATGGCCGTGGGCAACCCGGGCGCGGTCAACCCCGACCCGCGCCTCTTCGCGGCCGCGATGGCCAAGCGCTGGCCGATCCTCAACTTCGACACCTCGCCCGGCGTGCTCAAGGTGCCCGTCCTCGGTCTCGAGGTGCAGCAGATCGCCTTCCTGCTGGCCCGGCCCGAGCTCTTCCCCTACGCCCGCTTCGAGGTCAACGGGCTCGAGCACGTCCCTCAGGAGGGCGGTGCGATCCTCGTCGGCAACCACCGCAGCTACTTCGACTTCCCCGCCATGGTCGTCGCCATGCGCCGATCCGGCCGCACCGGGCGCTTCCTCGGCAAGAAGGAGATCTTCGACGTGCCGATCATGGGCCCGGTGATGAAGGCGCTCGGCGGCATCCGCGTCGACCGGCAGGGCACCGACGACACGACGAAGGGGGATGCCCTCGATCCGCTCATGCTGGCCGCCAACGCGATCGCCGGCGGCGAGCTCGTCGGCATCCTCCCCGAGGGGACGATCCCGCGCGGCCCGGCCTTTTTCGCCCACGAGCTGAGCGGCAAGCCGGGGGCGGCCCGGCTCGCCCGGATGACGAAGGCGCCGGTCATCCCCTTCGCCTTCACCGGCACCGAGCAGGTGTGGCCGCGATCCTCGACCGTGCCGAAGATGCTCTCCCTGCTCAACCCGCCGAAGGTCACCGTCACCTTCGGCCCGCCCGTCGAGCTGAAGTACCGCAGCGAGGCCCGCGACACGGAGCGGATCATGACAGCGATCGCGGACCTGCTCCCCGACGAGGTCCGCTACCCCGACCGGCCGACGCTCGACGAGCTCGCCAAGACCTACCCCGACGGGGTCGTGCCCCAGGAGGACCGTTCCTTCGCCGTCGACGGGTGAGCCCGGCCTGAGCCGACCTCAGCGAACCCGCACGATGAGGGCCTGCTTGTCGACGGTGACCCGCAGGCGTCGGGCCTCGCCGATGACGTCGCCGTCGACCTGGACCGGGCGGGGGTCGTCGACCTCCACGTCGAACTCCGAGCCGGTGGTACGCACGAGCTGGGTCGTGTCCTTGTCGGATTTGCTCAGCACGCGCCCGGCGAGGGCCGTCCAGCCGAAGATCGTCTTCGGTGAGATGACGACGCAGTCGACCAGGCCGTCGTCGAGCGCTGCGTGCGGCATGAGGACGATGCCACCGGTGAGGACGCCGCAGTTGCCGAAGACGATGGTGCGGGCGGCGACCTGGGGCTGCACCTGGCCGTCGATCGTGTAGCGCACCTGGAAGCGCTTGACGAAGAGCTTGCGGATCCCCGTGACGAAGTAGGCGCTCCAGCCCACCGAGCTCTTGAGCTCCTCGCTCGTCCCGCCCATGATCTCGGCGTCGAAGCCCATGCCCGCCATGACCAGGAAGGGGTGCTTCTCCACCGGGGGACCGGTCACCGGCTCCTCGGCCTGGCCCTCGTCGTCGGCCTCGACCTCCGCGACCGGGTCGAGCTCGAGCCAGGCGACGTCGATCGCCCGGTTGCGGCCCGTGCACGCCACGAGGAATGACTCCTCGACCTCGCCGAAGGGGACGTCGAGGTTGCGGGCGAGGAGGTTGCCGGTGCCCCGGGCCAGCAGCCCCATCGGGACTCGCGTGCCCGCCAGGGCGACCGCGACCGCGCGGATCGTCCCGTCGCCGCCGAGCGGGCAGACGAGGTCCACCCCTTCGTCCACGGCGAGACGCGCCTGGCCGGTCCCCGGGTCGTCCACGGTCGTCTCGTAGAAGATCGGCTCGTCCCACCCGACCTGCGTCGAGACCGCGGTGAGCTGTCGGCGGATCGCCGCGACGTCGTCGACCTTCGTCGGGTTGATGATGACGGCCGCCCGACGCAAGGACTCCGGCTCCGCGTCGTCGTGCGCCTGGCGGAAGGAGCGTCGCGGGGGCCGCGCTGCATGCCGACCACCGCGCCGTCCGGCGGGGTCGCTGAGCACGAGCCCGACGACGACCGCCCCGAGCAGGAGGCACAGCACGACGGCGAGCGCGAGCAGCACAGATCCGGGCACGAGCGGGACGCTACCGCGTCGATAGGCTGACCCGGTGATCGACATCAAGCTCCTGCGTGACCAGCCCGACGTCGTGCGCGCCAGTCAGCGTGCCCGGGGCGAGGACGAGTCCATCGTCGACGCGATCCTCGCGGCCGACGAGCGGCGCCGGGCCACGATCGCCGACTTCGAGTCGGTGCGCGCGGAGCAGAAGGCGTCCGGCAAGGGTCTGGGCCCGCTCATGGGTCAGATCGGCAAGGGCAAGAAGGCCGGCGAGGACGTCAGCGACCTCGAGGCGCGGGCCGAGGAGCTCAAGGCGAAGGGGGCGGAGCTCGCCGGCCGCGTCAAGGAGCTCGACGCGGCGCAGGGCGAGGCCCAGCGTGAGCTCGACGCGCTCCTGCGCACCGTCGGCAACGTCATCGAGCCGGGTGTCCCTACCGGTGGCGAGGAGGACTACGTCGTCCGCGAGACCGTCGGGCAGATCCGTGACTTCGCGGCAGAGGGCTTCGAGCCGAAGGACCACCTCGAGCTCGCCGAGGGGCTGGGCGCCCTCGACATGGAGCGGGGGGCGAAGGTCGCGGGCAGCCGCTTCTACTTCCTCACCGGCGTGGGGGCGCAGCTCGAGCTGGCCCTGCTCAACATGGCGGTGGCCCAGGCGACCGCGGCCGGCTTCACGCTGATGATCACCCCGACGCTCGTGTCGCGGGACGTCATGGCGGGCGCGGGCTTCATCGACGCCCACGAGGAGGAGGTGTACCACCTGCCGGCGGACGACCTCTTCCTCACCGGCACCTCCGAGGTGGCCCTCGCCGGGTACCACGCGGGCGAGATCCTCGACCTCGGTCAGGGTGCGCGCCGCTACGCCGGCTGGTCGACCTGCTACCGCCGCGAGGCGGGCAGCTACGGCAAGGACACCCGCGGCATCATCCGGGTCCACCAGTTCAACAAGCTCGAAATGTTCGTCTACTGCGACCCCGCGGACGCCACCGCTGAGCACGAGCGGCTGCTCGCGTGGGAGCGCGAGATGCTCGCGAAGGTCGAGCTGCCCTACCGGATCATCGACACCGCCGCGGGCGACCTCGGCGGCCCCGCCGCGCGCAAGTACGACTGCGAGGCGTGGGTGCCCACCCAGGGCCGATACCGCGAGCTGACCTCCACCTCGAACTGCACGACCTACCAGGCCCGCCGGCTCGGCACCCGCTACAAGGACGCCCACGGCAAGACCCAGGTCGCCGCGACCCTCAACGGCACACTCGCCACGACCCGCTGGCTCGTCGCGATCCTCGAGAACCACCAGCAGGCCGACGGCTCGGTCCGGGTCCCGGAGGCGCTGCGGCCCTTCCTCGGTCTCGACGTCCTCACCCCGAAGGCCTGACGGTCCCCCCTTCGCCCCCGTCAGGCGAAGGGGTGGGTCGGCCGCTCCGGCCACGCCGCGGTCGGCGAGCGGGTCGTGCGAGTCGGCGACGGTCCGGGTCGCCGCGCAGCGAGCCTCGACGCTCCGCAGGAGGTCGAGCACGTGCTCGGGCGTGCAGCCGGGTGCGTCCATGGCGGCACGCTAGGTTCGTCCAGGACCGACGAGCACGGGAGGTGTGCGATGGCGGAGCGCCAGCTGGGCATCGGCCAGCGACTCGTCGCGCTCATCACCGCCGCCCTCGCGCTCAGCCTCCTCGTCGCGGGTGCGGCGGCGTACACCTGGCAGCGGTCGACGGTGCTCGAGCAGCTCGACGCCGAGCTGCTCCAGGAGGTCGAGGAGCTGCGTCAGCGCTCACAGCAGGCGAATGCCGACGGGCGTCCGTACCGTGACGTCGGGGTGCTCCTCGAGGACTTCCTGCGCTTCAACGTCCCCGGCGAGGACGAGATGATGGGGGCCTTCGTCGGGGACGCGCGCTCGCCGTCGCTCGTCTCCGGAGGTGACCGCACGGTCGACCTCACCGAACCGCAGGTCGTCGCCGCTGTCCTCGCCGAGCGGCGAGCTGGTGAGGTCGTCCTGCGGACCGTCGAGACCGACGCCCAGAACCTGCGGCTGGCTATCACGTCCGTCCAGGGTGACACCGACGAGGGCACCCTGGTCATCGCCATCGACCGGGGCAGCCGGCTCGCCGGCCTCAACGCGCTCATGCGCGGGTTTGCCGTCGCCGCCCTGCTGACCGTTCTTCTCGCCGGAGGGCTCCTCCTCCTCGCGGTCCGGCGGATGCTCTCCCCGCTGGACGAGCTCGTGACGGCCGCCGAGGAGGTCGACGACCGCGACCTCTCCCGGCGGGTCGGGGTGCCGGAGCAGGAGACTGAGATCGCCTCGCTCGCCCGGTCCTTCAACCGGATGCTCAAGCGGCTCGACACCTCCTTCCAGGCCCAGCGCCGCTTCCTCGACGACACCGCCCACGAGCTGCGGACGCCGCTGACGATCATGCGCGGCAACCTCGAGGTCCTCGACCCCGCGGACGTCGAGGACGTCGAGGCGGTCCGCCACATCGAGCTCGTTGAGATCGACCGGATGAGCCGCATCGTCGACGACCTGCTCCTTCTCGCCCGGCTCGAGCGTCCCGACTTCGTCCGCACCGACCGGGTCGATGTCGCCCAGCTGCACGCCGACCTGCTCGCTCTCGTCCCCGCGCTCGGCGATCGCGAGTGGGTCGACGGGGGGTCCGTCGACGGGCTCGTCCGGCTCGACCGCGACCGGGTCGTCCAGGCGGTCCAGCAGCTGTGCGCCAACGCCGTGAAGTTCTCCGAGCCGGGGACCCCCATCTCCGTGACCATCGCGTGGCGGGGTGAAGGACGGCGCCGACAGCTGACGATCGCGGTCCAGGACTCCGGCTCCGGGATCGACGAGGCCGAGCAGGAGCGGGTCTTCGAGCGCTTCGCCCGCGTCGAGCAGCACCGCGGCGTCGAGGGCAGCGGGCTGGGCCTGCCCATCGTCCAGGCCATCGCCCGGGCGCACGGAGGCACGGTCGAGCTCGACTCCGAGCCCGGCCGGGGCAGCACCTTCACCATGGTCCTCCCCGCACCCGCCTGAGCCGCGCCGATAACCTGGCGGTACCCCCTTCGCCCGGCGAACGCCGATCGACCTGACTGCTGGAGGTGCCCGTGGCCCGCATCCTCATCGTCGAGGACGAGGAGCACCTGTCCCGGTTCATCGACAAGGGCCTGCGCAAGGCGGGGTTCGAGACGGTCGTCGCCGCCGACGGGATGGCCGCGCTGGAGCACGCGACCGGCGGCGAGGTCGACCTCGTCGTCCTCGACGTCGGGCTGCCGCGCATGGATGGCTTCACGGTGCTCAAGCTCATCCGGGGCATGGACGTCGACGTGCCGATCATCATGTGCACCGCACGAGACTCCGCGGATGACAAGGTTGCCGGTCTCGAGGGTGGTGCCGACGACTACCTCGCCAAGCCCTACACCTTCGCCGAGCTGC
>JBHWMJ010000169.1:0-7355 GCA_043423105.1 Marihabitans sp. | reverse complement strand
CCGCACGTCGTGCCGATCCCCCACGTCCCTGGCGCGGCGCGAATCCGCACCCTCGACGGGGCCTCGCTCAGCGAGCTGGCCCAACGTGCTCGCTCGGCGTCATCCCCGCCCCGGGAGAGCTGACCCCGGCCTGCGCCTCCGGCTCCTCGACCTGCAGTCCGGCGATGTGGATGCCTTGCGTGACCTGGCGATCGGCGACCTCGCGCTGGCACTGGACAGCATGAGCGACGAGACGCTGCAGACGATGACGCGAGAGCGGGCCGACCAGGTCCTCGCCGTCATCTGCGGCGCCGACCCCGAAGAGGTGGCCGAGGCAGTTTCCGGCGAACCGGAGGACTGAGCAAGACGTCCCCCTGCTGTGCAAGAGTCTTGAACCCGCGTCGAATACGCCAAGGAGCTCTGCGGCGACTGCCCCTTCCGCGGGGTCTGCCTCGACGGCGCCCTCGAGCGCCGCGAGCCGTGGGGAGTCTGGGGCGGCGAGCTCTACGAGGACGGCCGAGTCATCCCTCGCAAGCGCCCCCGCGGACGCCCCCGCAAGCACCCCATCCCGGCCTGAACGAGATCACGAGAGGAGGAAGGCCATCATGAAGCACCTGAAGCTGCCCATGCTGCGTCGCAGCGACCAGCCCCTGGAGTACGTGCCTGACGTGCAGGGGTACCTGCAGCGCCAGCAGCGCGAGGTCCCCCGTCCCGTTCACCTCGGCGTCCGATGATCGCCGCAGCTGCCCGCACGGGCGAGGACAGGTAGGCCCCACCCGGATCCGGGTGGGGCCTACCGCTGTCTCAGGGGACGACGTGGTCGCTGTCGCGGGTGTCGGTGATCGCCATCATCCCCGGTGCATGGCCGATGGCGAAGGGGGGAGCCGAGGCCATGATCGCCGCCTGCGGGGTCACCCCGCAGGCCCAGAAGACGGGGATCTCACCGTCGCGGACCTCGACGGGGTCGCCGAAGTCGGGTCGGGAGAGGTCGGTGATGCCCAGGGCGGAGGGGTCGCCGACGTGCACCGGGGCGCCGTGGACGGCGGGGTAGCGGGAGGTCACCCGGACCGCCGTGGGGACGAGCGAGGCGGGCACCGGCCGCATCGAGACGACGAGCGGGCCGTGCAGGGACCCGGCGGGGCGGCACTCGCGGTCGGTCTTGTACATCGCGACGTTGCGCCCGGTCTCGATGTGGCGCAACGGGACTCCCGCCTCGAGCAGCGCCGCCTCGAAGGTGAAGCTGCACCCGATGAGGAAGGCGACGAGGTCCTCGCGCCACGCATCGCGGACGTCGCCCCGGTCGGCGACGTGCACGCCGTCCTCGTAGATCCGGTAGCCCGGCAGGTCGGTGCGCAGGTCCCCGTCGAAGATCCGGCACCGCACCTCACCCGGCTCGGTGACGTCGAGGACCGGGCAGGCCTGCTGGTTGCGCTGGGCGAAGAGCAGCACGTCCCAGGCGAGGTCGCGCGGGACGGCGATGAGGTTGGCCTGGGTCCACCCGGCGCTCCAGCCGGAGGTCGGCACCCGCATCCCCGCACGGAACCGGGCCCGGGCCGCGTGGGGCGTGAGGTCCTGCGGGGCGGGCATGTCGGGTGATGTCATCTCGAGCCTCCGTCGGTGAGGTGGAAGCGCAGCCGCTGCCCGGGCTGCGCCTGGGCAGCGAGGTCGACGTCGACCGAGAGGACGACGCCGATGACCGGGTAGCCGCCGGTGACCGGGTGGTCGGCGAGGAAGAGCGTCGGCTGGCCCGTCGGTGGCACCTGCAGAGAGCCGCGGACGACTCCTTCGCTCGGGAGCTCCTCGGTGCGGGAGCGCTCGAGGACGGGGCCGTCCAGGCGCATCCCGACCCGGTTGCTCTCCGCGGTGACCGTGTAGGGGGCGCTGCCGAGGGCGGCCAGCGCGTCCTCGACGAACCAGTCGTGTCGCGGCCCCGGGGCCACCCGCAGCTGAAGGTCCTCGGTTCCCGGGTGGGGGACCGGAGCCACGTCGACCCCGGGCCACTCGCCGTGGCTGCGACCGACGGGCAGCAGCATCCCGCCAGCGAGCACCTCCGGCCCGATGCCGGCCATGACGTCGGTGGAGCGCGAGCCGATCTGCTCCGGCACGGCGATCCCGCCGCGGACCGCGATGTAGGTGCGCAGTCCGGCACCGGGCGGCCCCAGACGAAGTCGACCACCGTCGGGGACGTGGAGCGGAGCGTTGAGCCCGGCGGCGACACCGTCGACGGTCACCGGGGTCGTTGCGCCCGTGACGGCGACGTCCACCGCGCCGTGCGCGAGCAGCTCGAGCCCGCCGAAGGTCACCTCGATGCTGGCGGTGCCCGGCGCGTTGCCGAGCAGCCGGTTGGCCAGGTGCAGGCTGCGCCGGTCGGCGGCGCCGCTCACCCCGACCCCGAGAGCGGCGAGACCGGATCTCCCTTCGTCCTGGATGGTCGCGAGCGGTCCGCTGGCGAGGACCTCGAGCCGACTCATGACGCCTCCACGAATCGCACGCGCACGCCGGGGGTGAAGAGAGCCGGCGGGTCACGGGTGAGGTCCCACGGGATGACCTCGGTGCGGCCGATCAGCTGCCACCCGCCCGGGGACTCCCGCGGGTAGACGCTCGTGAAGCCACCTGCGAGGGCGACCGACCCCGGGGGAACGCTCGTGCGCGGGTCGGTGCGGCGGGGGACGCCGAGGCCCTCGTCCTCGCTCACCATGTAGCCGAAGCCGGGGGCGAATCCGCAGAAGGCGACCGTCCACTCGCGGCCGGTGTGGGCGGCGATCACCTCGCGCTCGCTCATGCCGGTGAGCTCGGCGACCTCGGCCAGGTCGGGCCCGTCGTAGCTGACGGGGACCTCGACCGAGCCGAGCCGGGGACGCGCCCCGGCCCGAGGGCTCCGGCCGCGGACGATCTCCGCGACGGCCGCCGGGGTGGTGACCGCCGGGTCGATCGTCAGCAGCAGGGTGCGGGCGGCGGGGACCTTGTCGACGACGCCCTCGAGGTGGAGGTCCTCGAGGTCGGCGTAGAGCGCGAGCACCTCGTCCAGGTCGGCGAGCTCGACGAGCAGGCCGACGTCACCGCAGGGGAGGAGCCTCATCGGGGCTCGCCCGTGGTCCGGGGCGGTCCGCCCTCGGCGAAAGCACCGACCGTGACCCCGCCGTCCTCGAGCGCGGCCCGGACCCGTCGAGCGACCTCGACCGCGCCGGGGGTGTCGCCGTGCACGCACAGCGACCCGGTTTGCGCGTCGATCTCGGTGCCGTCGATCGCGGTGAGCCGCCCCGTCGTGGCGATCGCGACGCACCGGCGGGCGATCTCCTCGGGGTCGTGGAGGACGGCGTCGGGCTCCCGTCGGGGGACGAGGGTGCCCGCGGGTGTGTAGTTGCGGTCGGCGAAGGCCTCCCGGACCGTGCGCAGCCCGGCCGCCTCGGCCTGCCGGAGCCACGCGGACCCCGGCAAGCCGAGCACCGGCAGGCTCGGGTCGTAGGCGAGGACTGCCTCGACCACGGCCGCGGCCTGCTCCTCGTGGTGGACGATCGCGTTGTAGAGCGCCCCGTGCGGCTTGACGTAGCGCACCCGGGTGCCGGCGACGCGGGCGAAGCCCTCGAGCGCACCGATCTGGTAGATGACGTCCTGGGTGAGGTCGTGGGGCGCGATGTCGATGAAGCGACGACCGAAGCCGGCGAGGTCGCGGTACCCGACCTGCGCGCCGATGCTCACCCCCTTCGCCGAGGCCCCGTCGCAGACCGCACGCAGGACGGTGGGGTCACCGGCGTGGAAGCCGCAGGCGACGTTGGCGCTCGTGACGACGTCGAGGAGCGCGTCGTCGTCGCCGAGCGTCCACTGCCCGAAGCCCTCACCGAGGTCGGCGTTGAGATCGATGTGCACCGTCATCTCCTCATCCTCACTGCCACAGCGCGGTGATGCCACCCAGGGAGCGGTATCCGAGGTACACGGTGAGCAGCCAGATGACGGCGCCGAGGATGGCCAGCCACTTGGGGTAGACGTAGCCGTGGAGCAGGTCGCGGCGACGCAGGGCGACCCAGACGAGCAGGCCGAAGCCGACCGGGAGGATCAGACCGTTGAGCGCACCCGCGAGGATGAGCAGGGTGGACGGTGCCTGACCGAGCGAGAGGTAGATCGCGCCCGAGACGACGATGAAGCCGATGACGACCCACTGCTTGTGCTTGTCGATCGCGGAGTGGAAGGTCGTCAGGAAGCTCACCGAGGTGTACGAGGCACCGATGACGCTCGTGATGCTCGCCGCCCAGAGGATGACGCCGAAGACGCGCAGGCCGACCTCGCCCAGGGCAGCCTCGAAGGCCGTGGCAGGCGGGTTGTCGACGCCGGCCAGCTGGACGCCGCCGACGACGACGCCGAGGATCGCGAGGAAGAGCAGGACCCGGATGACGCCGGTGACGATGATGCTGATGGCCGAGCCGTTGCTGATCTCCTTGACCCGCTCGGGGCCGGTGATGCCGGAGTCGAGGATGCGGTGGGCGCCCGAGTAGGTGATGTAGCCGCCGACGGTGCCACCGATGAGGGTGGTAATGATGAGGAAGTCGACCTTCTCCGGCAGGACGGTCTGGCGCAGCGCCTCGCCGTAGGGCGGACTCGTGGCGATGGCGGCGTAGGCGACCATGATGATGAGCAGCCCGCCGAGGGCGACGACGATCCGGTCCATGGCGACGCCGGCGCGCTTGCTGATGAAGATCGCGATGCCGATGAGGGCGGAGATGGCGCCGCCGATCTTGGCGTCGGCGCCCAGCATCGCGTTGGCGCCGAGCCCGGTGCCCGCGATGTTGCCGATGTTGAAGACGAGGCCGCCGAAGACGACGAGGCCGGCGAGGACGTAGCCGAAGCCGGGGATGACCTTGTTGGCGAGGTCCTGGGCCCTCAGCCCGGAGATGCCGATGACGCGCCAGACGTTCAGCTGCACCGCGATGTCGACGAGAATCGAGATGACGATGGCGAAGGCGAAGGCCGCGCCGAGCTGGGCGGTGAAGACCGTCGTCTGCGTGATGAAGCCGGGGCCGACGGCGCTGGTCGCCATGAGGAACATGGCTCCGAGGAGGGCGCCCTTGCGCACCTTCGCTCGGGTCTGGTCGGTCTGGGCCGTCTCGTGCGTGGGATCTGCCATAGGTCCCTCCAGGGTCAGGGCGCCGCGGGGGTCGATTGCCTCGTGGCGGTGCTGCGATGTGGCGCCGATCACGAGACGGTAGCGGGTTGTTCAACAATCCGGCAATAGGTCGAGGAGTATTAGGGTGGTCCGACCGACGAAGGGGGAGCCCGTGACCACCACCGAGGGTTGGCTCGAGGCGCTGACCGCCGACCGTGACCTCGTGAGCCGCGAGAGCACCGCGTCCCGGGTCGCGGATGCGTTGCGGCACAGGGTCATCGATGGGGAGCTCGTGCCCGGGACCCGCCTGTCGGAGGAAGGGATCTGCGCGGCCCTCGGCGTCTCGCGCAACACCCTGCGCGAGGCCTTTCGGCTGCTCAGCCACGAGCGACTGCTCGAGCACGTCTTCAACCGGGGGGTCTTCGTGCGCTCGCCGACGAGCGAGGACGTGCGCGAGCTCTACCGCTTCCGCCGGATCCTCGAGGGCGCGGCGATCCGGTATGCGGCGATGGCCGCTGAGGACTCTGCCACGGCCGTCGTGGACCTCTCACCATTGCGTGACGCCGTGGCCGAGGCGCAGCGCGCCTCGGACCGGGCCGACTGGTCCGGGGTGGGTACGGCCAACATCCACTTCCACCAGCAGCTCGGCGCCCTGCCGGGCAGCGCCCGCATGGACGAGACGATGTCGCACCTGCTCGCCGAGCTGCGGCTGGTCTTCCACGCGATGGCCGACCCGCAGGCCTTCCACGCGCCCTACCTCCCGCAGAACGAGCACCTGCTCGGCCTCCTCGAGGCGGGGGACTACGCCGCGGCGGAGGCGTACCTGATGCGCTACCTCGACACCGCCGAGGGCCAGCTGCTCGAGCACCTGGGCTGAGATCACCGGGTCGAGGTAGAAGTGCTGCCTCGAGCGCTCGTTTCGCACCCGAACCAGCGGCGCAGGGGTGCTGCCGTGGCAGGCTGTGACCACGTCTCCCCAGCTGCGCATCGCTCAGGACGAGGCCGCCGACGAGCTGCTCTCCTCCGACCCCTTCGCCCTGCTCGTCGGGATGCTCCTGGACCAGCAGTTCCCCATGGAGCGGGCTTTCGCGGGTCCGGCCAAGGTCAAGGAGCGTTTCGGCAGCCTCGACCCGGCCGAGATCGCCGCGGCGGACCCGGAGGCCTTCGCCGACCTGTGCGCGACCCCGCCTGCGGTGCACCGCTACGGCCGGTCGATGGTCGGGCGGATCCAGGCCGTCGCCGCCGTCGTGCGCGACGAGTACGAAGGGGACATCACGCGCCTGTGGAGCACGGCCGGGGACACGCAGGAGACCCTCCGCCGGCTCAAGGCGCTGCCGGGCTTCGGCGACCAGAAGGCGCGGATCTTCGCCGCGCTGCTCGGCAAGCAGCTCGGGGTGCAACCGGAGGGGTGGCGCGAGGCGATCGGGCCCTACGCTGAGCACGGTTCGCGGCGGCAGCGGCCTCAGTCGTCCCCCGACAGGGCTGACCCCGAGACGGTCGGGTCGACCGCACGCTCCTGCGCACCTGTGGGCAGCGGGGGAGGGGTGCCGCCCCACGCCGGGCACAAGGGCTTGAAGTCGCACCAGCTGCACAGTCGCGAGGTCTTCGGGCGCCAGTCGCCGGTCTCGGTGGCACGTTCGATGGCCGCCCACACGGCGTGGACGTTGCGCTCGAGGGCGCGGAGGTCGCCCTCGTGGGGCACGTAGCGCACGACCTGGGCGTCCTTGAGGTAGACGAGCTGCAGGAGGTCGGGGACGCGGTCGGTGAGCCGCCAGATGACGAGGCCGTAGAACTTCATCTGGAAGAGCGCGGTCGACTCGAAGCGCTCGGAGGGGGAGCGGCCGGTCTTGTAGTCGACGACGCGGACCTCGCCGGTGGGGGCGATGTCGAGCCGGTCGATGATGCCGCGCAAGGTCAGCCCCTCGACGTCGACCTCGACGAGGAGCTCACGGTCGGAGGGTTCGAGCCGGGTGGGGTCCTCGAGCGTGAACCACTGGCGGACGAGCTCCTCGGCCTCGGCGAACCAGGCCTGCTCGTCGGCGTCCAGCCCGTCCAGCATCGCGGCGAGGTCGGGGCGCTCGTCGACCATCGCGGTCCATCGCTCGGGGAGGAGGGAGACCGCCGCGTCCGGGGTGCGCTCGTGCGCGGGCAGGTCGAAGAGCGTCTCGAGAGCGGTGTGCACGAGCGTCCCGCGAGCAGCCGCCGGTGACGGCGCCTCGTCGAGGCGGTCAATGGTGCGGAAGCGGTACTTCAGCGGGCACTGCTTGAAGTCCGCAGC
>JBHWMJ010000167.1:0-5834 GCA_043423105.1 Marihabitans sp. | reverse complement strand
CGCAACTTCCTCTTCCGCCGTGGCCTGGCCACCGCGTGGACGAAGGGCGCCCAGAAGCAGGTCGACGCGCTGGCTGCCGGTCGCGCCGCCCGCGCCGTCAAGTCCCTCGAGGAGGCCCAGTCGATCAAGGGCAACCTCGAGTCGCAGGCCGTCACTGTCACCGCGCACGCGGGTGACTCCGGTCGTCTCTTCGGCGCCGTGACGAGCAAGGAGATCGCGGAGGCCGTCAAGGCCGGTGGCGGTCCCGAGCTCGACCGTCGCACCATCGAGATCCCGACGCCGATCAAGGCCGTCGGCCCGGCGCAGGCGCTCGTGCGTCTGCACCCGGAGGTCCAGGCGACCGTCGCCCTCGACGTCGTCGCGGGCTGACCCAGCCACCCCGAAGGGGGACCTGCCGGAGCGATCCGGCGGGTCCCCCTTCGGCATGGTGCGTCAGTGCGGTTCCTCGACGAGGTAACCCTCCTTGCGAAGTGCTCCGAGGACCTCCACGGTCGAGGCGCACGGGACGCCTGCAGCGCGGTACTTCGCGACCACCCGGTTGACGTAGGTGTTGATCGTGCTGACGGTCAGGCTGCGTCCGTCGTCGGCAACGATGTGGCGGGCGACACCTGAGCGCGACTTCCCGGTGCTGAGCAAACGCATGGTCTCGAGCTCTCGGGCTCCCAGCCGGGGTGCCTCGCGGCTGCTTGAGACGGCTCTGCCCGCCTCCGAGGAGCACACGGCGAAGGGGCTGACCCGCAGAGAGTCGATCGTGCGCAGGATGTCCTCTGGGAGGGCGGTCTTGAGGATCAGGCCGCAGGCACCCGCCTCGATCGCCTCCCGGACGAGGACAGGCCGCGCGTCGGAGGTGAAGAGGACGGCGCGGATGTTGCGAGCGGTCAGGCCGGCGATGACCTCTGGGGTCCGGGTGCCGTCGTTGAGATGGCCATCGACGAGGACTAGATCAGGGAGCAGGTCCTGGCTGAGCACCTCATCCTGAAAGGTGCGCCAGGAGGTCGCCGAGCCGACCTGCTCGATCCGGTTGCTGAGCCGCTCGAGGGCTGCGACGATCCCGAGGCCGACGACCGGGTGATCATCGATGACGCCGACACGCAGGACCCCTTCGTGGTGGTGAACTCCCCTGTACATGGCCTGAGCCTAGCCAGGACGAGGGCCGCTCCGGGACCTTATGTCCACCATTTCATGGACAAGTCTTGACCAAACCTGTAGAAAATTTCGAGGACTTTCCAAGTTGTCGTTCAGGGGAGAGGGTGGAAGTCGGGCGTGCTAGCGCCCACATGGGGGGTTGCGCACGACCCCTCCGCCACATGAAGGGGAAACCCTCTTCATGCACGCACCGTGAAAGGTCCCAGCATGTCCAAGAAGATCAGCAAGGTCGCGTTCGCCGTGGCCATCGCCACCGCGTCGACGACGTTCGCCGCCGGCAACGCCCAGGCGGCCCAGGACCCGGACGGCGCTCGTCCGGCAGTGAGCGGCACGTCCCCCAGCCAGTTCGGCACCGTCGAGCGCGTCGCCGGCCGCGACCGCGTGCAGACCTCCATCGAGGTCTCGAAGGCGCTCTCCAAGACCCACCCCATCGACACCGTCATCATCGCCGGTGGTCACCTCTTCCCGGACGCTCTCTCGACCGTCCCGCTGGCTGACGTCCTCGACGCGCCGGTGCTCCTCAACAACGAGGCCACCTACAACCAGAACGTGCTGCACGCGCTGGTCAAGGCCGAGGTCGAGCGCCTCAAGGCCGCAAACGGTGGTCAGCTCAAGGTCGTCATCCTTGGTGGCGACCGCGCCGTCGGCCCGAACGTCGCTCGTGCGCTCGAGCCCATCGTCGGCTACCACAACATCGACCGGGTTGCCGGTGACGACCGCTTCGAGACGGCCTACAACATCGCCGCCGACACGACCGCGGCCTACGGCAACGCCCGCGCTGGCGCGCTGAACACCGCGAAGCAGGAGCTCCGCGAGCTCGTCCTCGCCGAGCGCACCTACCAGGAGGCCCTGGACGAGTACCAGGCCGCGTCGACCGCCTTCGCCCAGGCCCGCCGCGACCGCGACGCCGCTGCTGCCGCCGTTGCTGCCCAGCAGCAGGTCATCACCGACCTCGCCGGCAAGCTCGTCAACGTTCCGAACATCCCGGACGGCTACGACTCGTGGGATGAGTACATCAAGGAGGCCCAGGACGACTGGTCCGACGAGAAGGGTGAGTACGACCGCGCGGCCTCCGCGCTGTACACCTTCGCCGTGACGCTCGGTGCGCTCGACCCGCAGGGTGAGACCACCCTCGACATCAAGTCGACCCTCGCCGAGTACAAGGCCAAGTACCCGAACCTCGTCGCGGCGATCAACTACGCCATCGCGAAGACCCCGGGCGTCTCCGAAGGCACCTCGCTCGAGGAGGCCATCCGCCTCGCTACGCAGAACGCGGACAGCCAGTACGCCGACCTGCAGGCTCGCGCCGAGGAGCTCTCCGAGCGCGTCGCCGCCAAGCAGCGCGCCGCCGCCGCGGTCGCCGCGAACGGCCCGATCCTCGAGCAGCTTGGTCGTGAGAACGTCAAGCTCGCTCAGCTGCAGGCTGCTCTGACCGCTGCTGAGGGTCGTCTCCGGGATGCGCAGCGTCGTCTCGTCGCGGCCCAGGAGCGTCTCGTCGCCGCGCTGGCGGACCGCCCCTTCCCGGGTGACATCACTGCCGCCGAGCGTGCCGTCGCCAACGCTCGCGACGCGGTCGTCCGCGCTGGCGGTAACCGCTCCGCGTTCGTCGCGGACGGCTACGTCGCCGGGTTCGCGCTCGCCGCGGGCCCGTCGGCCGCCAAGAAGAACGGCGTCGTGCTGCTCTCCGAGCGCGGTGCGCTCGGCCCGTGGGCCGCTCGCTACATCAACCTGAGCAACTCTCAGACTGTTGGTGTGGGCCAGAACGGCACCAAGGCTGTCGGCACGAACACCACGAAGACGTTCCCGTCGAACGACCCGGCCCAGGTTGCCAACCAGCTTGGTCGCTTCTACTTCGAGCTCGACACCCGCGACGCCACCCCCGACGCCGCGATCGCTGTCACGGCTCTCGACCCGTGGGCCGACTCCATCACCGGTGGCTCGTTCATCTCCCAGTACGACGGTCTCATCCTCGTCACCGAGACGAACCGCGTGAACCGCTGGGCGGACGACTACGTCAAGTTCTCCGCCAAGGAGATGGCGAACGTCGACATCCGTCTCATCGGTGGGATGATCTCGAACGACGTTCGTAACCACCTGCTGGACTCGATCCGCTTCTGATCCGTGGGGACCTAGTTCGGGACTGATCGTCCGGGACGTATCACGGCGAGGCGCCCCCTCACCCATCGGGTGAGGGGGCGCTTTGTCGTGTCCGCAGAGGTGGCGCAAGGGCACCCCATGGAAGCGAGGGCTCGCGTTTGAGCCCGGTCGGTCACGGGGCGCGGGTGAGCAGCAGGTCGGCCTGGGCTTCGACGGCAGGACCCGATCCGGGCGGATAGGCGCTGACCGACGCCGTGTTGTAGACCTGGCCGGCGCTGGCATCGTCGTCGGTGACGAGGTAAGTACCGGTCCAGCTCGCGGTCTCGCCGGGTTCGAGGATGGCCGAGGCCTCTTCGTCGATGAGCCCCAGCATCGCGTCCGTGAGCGTGATGCTTGCGAGCGGGATGTTCCCGCTGTTGCCGACGATGAGCGTATAGGCGATCGTCTGGCCGGACCCGGGCATCGCCAGGACGTCGGCGCGCTTCTCGAGAGTGATGGCCGGGGCGGGGCTGAACGTGATCGTCACCTCGTCGGTTGCGCTCACCTCAACACCCAGCGGGCTGGTCCCGGTCGCGGTGGCCCGGTTGACGATCGATCCTCGGTCGATGTCGGCCTGGGTCAGCACGAGCTCGGCCGTGGTGCTCCCCACCTCTCCAGGATCGAGGGCCGGGGGATCGATGTCGAGGCGTCCGCCGAGCAGGGGGTCGTCCACGGTGATGTTGGCTAGCGGCACCTCGCCGGTGTTCGTCACGACGAAGCCGTAGGTGATCGCCTGACCCACCTCGTAGGAGCCCTGAGGTTCGAGCTCGGCCTTGGTGAGGTGGACCAGGGGCACACCGGTCCTGGCCGCGAGCGCCGGAGCCGATGCTCCGAGGGCGACGGCGGGCGCGCTCCAGGCGACGCTGCGGACCATCGAACGACGGGACGGGTTGATCGCCATGGCGGCTTCCCCCTGCGAGTGGCAACCCTCGGCCGGGCCGCCGTCCGACGAACGTAGCAGCGCCCGGCCCGCAGGGACATCCCCTGCGGGCCGGTCGGTCGGTCGACCTGCTGCGGTCGGCTACTCGACGTCGTGGCGGGCGCCGTCGCGGGCCCGCTCCTCCATCGTCAGGCCGCTGTCGTGCGCCGACTCGGACTGCATCTTCGGCAGCTCGCCGGTGTTGCCGTGCTCCTCGCGGATGGCCTGCAGCTCGGCCTCGTCCGCAGCGCCGAGCTCGTAGAGGCGCCCGCTCTTGCGGTCGGCCATGTAGGCCGCCATCTCCGCCTTCAGCTCCGGCAGGAGGAAGTAGAGACCGAGCAGGTTGATGAAGCCGCAGATGAAGAGGAACGCGTCGGTGATCTCCAGGACCCGACCGAAGGTGAGGATCGTGCCGATGACGGTGAAGGTCACGAAGATCAGCTTGTAGAGCATGATGCTCGGCTTGGAGTAGCCGAAGAAGTACTCCCACGCCTTCTCGCCGTAGTAGCTCCACGTGAGGAGCGTCGAGAAGGCGAAGAGGCCGACCATGACGGCGAGGATCACGGGGAACTGCGGGAGGAAGGTCGCGAAGGCGTCGCTCGTGAGGAGCACGCCGTCCGGCGGGCCGTCGCCGGCCTTGACGCCCTCGATGCCCTCACGCCACGACGGCGGGTTGGCGATGATGATCGTCAGCGCCGTCATGGTGCAGATGATCACCGTGTCGATGAAGGGCTCGAGCAGGGCGACGAAGCCCTCGGAGACGGGGCGGGTCGTCTTCACCGCGGAGTGCGCGATCGGCGCCGAGCCGAGGCCCGCCTCGTTGGAGAAGGCCGCCCGCTGGAAGCCGACGATGAGGACACCGACGAGCCCGCCGAGCCCGGCCTCCGGGGTGAAGGCGCCGGAGAGGATCTCGCCGAAGGCGGAGGGGACGTGGCTGATGTTCGAGGCGATGACCATGAGACACGCGGCGACGTAGCCGATGCCCATGATCGGGACGAGCTTCGAGGTCACGGTGGCGATCGACTTGATGCCGCCGAGGATCACCGCGCCGATGAGACCGGCGAGAGCCAGGCCGAAGACGAGCGCCGAGCCGTCCGACCCGAGGAAGCCGTCAGCGCCGCCGGTGACCTCGCGGGCCTGGGCGAAGGTCTGGTTGGCCTGGAACATGTTGCCGCCGCCGACGCCGAAGAAGAAGATTGCGATGGCGAAGGCACCGGTGAGGATCGCGGCCGGGACCTTGCCGAAGCGGCCGAAGGCCACCGGCAGGTACTTGAAGGGACCGCCGGAGACGCTGCCGTCCTCGTTGACGGTGCGGTACTTCACGCCGAGCGTGCACTCCGCGAACTTCGTCGCCATCCCGAGCAGGCCGCAGATGATCATCCAGAAGGTGGCGCCGGCACCACCGAGGGCCAGGGCCGCACCGACGCCGGCGATGTTGCCGAGGCCGACGGTGCCGGACAGCGCCGAGGACAGCGCCTGGAAGTGGGTGATCTCGCCGGGGTCGTCGTCGCGGGAGAACTTGCCGCGGACGACCTCGAGAGCGAGCTTGAAGCCGCGGAACTGGATGAAGCCGAAGTAGGCAGAGATGATGATGCCCGCGGCGACGAGCCAGATCACGACGATCGGCAGGGAC
>JBHWMJ010000124.1:0-5082 GCA_043423105.1 Marihabitans sp. | reverse complement strand
GTTGTGGCGACAGCCGCGGACGTCCGACGGGTCTTCGACGGCGCCCTCGACCAGGTCCTCGCGTCGAGCAGCCGGGACGTGCTCTCGGCGGGACCGGACGCCTCGGCCCTGCGGGCCCGGGCACGCCAGGTCGCCCAGGACGTGCGCGAAGTCGTGGACGTCCGTGCCGAGCGGCCGTAGGGCGGTTAGCATCCTCTGACCATCAGCAGCCAGCATCACCGGGAGCACGACGTGGCCGTACCACCCCTCACCCCCGAGCAGCGGGCCGAGGCCCTCGCCAAGGCGGCTGCGGCCCGCCGTGAGCGCGCCGCGATCAAGTCGCGCCTCAAGGCCTCTGGCGGCTCCATCCGCGAGGTCATCGACTCGCGCGCGACGAGCGACGCCGTGGCGAAGATGAAGGTCACCGCGCTGCTCGAGTCGATGCCGGGTGTCGGCCGGGTCAAAGCGCGCCAGATCATGTCCGAGCTCGGGATCGCCGAGTCGCGCCGCGTCCGCGGCCTGGGGCAGCACCAGGCCGCCGCTCTCGTCGCGCGCTTCGACGGCTCGTGACGCCCCGCCTGACGGTCCTCGCGGGCCCGACCGCGGTCGGCAAGGGAACCGTCGCGGCCTACATCCGAGAGCACCACCCCGAGGTGTGGCTCTCCGTCTCGGCGACCACCCGCCCCGCCCGACCTGGCGAGGTCGACGGCACCCACTACCACTTCGTCACCGGCGAGGAGTTCGCCGACATGGTGACGAAGGGGGACATGCTCGAGTGGGCGGTCGTCCACGGCCGTGCCTCGTACGGGACGCCGCGCGGCCCGGTCGAGGCGGCCCTGGCCGAGGGGCGGCTCCCGCTGCTCGAGATCGACCTCCAGGGTGCCCGTCAGGTGCGGGCGGCGATGCCGGAGGCTCGCTTCGTCTTCCTCGCCCCACCGTCGTGGGACGACCTCGTCGCCCGGCTCGTCGGCCGAGGCACCGAGAGCGATGAGGAGCGGGCGGTCCGGCTCGAGACGGCGAAGGTCGAGATGGCCGCGCAGGGGGAGTTCGATGCGGTCGTCGTCAACGACGAGGTTCGCCGTGCGGCGGAAGAACTCGTATCCTTGATGAGTTCCCCCGACCTCGACGACAAGGACTGACGTGTCCGGCACCGTGGCCAACCCCATCGGCATCACCAACCCGCCGATCGACGATCTCCTGACCCACTCGGACAGCAAGTACGCGCTGGTGCTGTACAGCGCCAAGCGTGCCCGCCAGATCAACGCCTACTACAGCCAGCTCCAGGAGGGTCTCCTGGAGTACATCGGCCCGCTCGTCGACGCCCAGGTGCACGAGAAGCCGATCTCCATCGCGCTGCGCGAGATCAACGACGGGCTGCTGACGAGCGAGCCGCTGCCCGAGGGCGAGGAGGCCCCGCCCGTCACCGCCGCCGACGCCTTCGGCTCCGACCCGGTCTGACCCGGACGACAGGTCTGACGTGCGCGTCGTCCTCGGTGTCACCGGGGGGATCGCCGCCTACAAGGCGGCGCTGCTCCTGCGTCTCTTCACGGAGGCCGGTCACGAGGTGACCGTCGTCCCCACCGAGGCTGCTCTGCGGTTCGTCGGGGCGCCGACGTGGGAGGCGCTCTCCGGGGGACGGGTCCAGACCGACGTCTGGAGCAACATCACCGACGTCCCGCACGTCCGGCTCGGCCAGGAGGCCGACCTCGTCGTCGTCGCACCGGCGACGGCCGACCTGCTCGCCAAGGCCGCCCACGGGCTGGCCGGCGACCTGCTGACCAACGTCCTGCTCACCGCGCGGTGCCCCGTCGTCATGGCACCGGCGATGCACACCGAGATGTGGGAGCACGCCGCGACCCGCGGCAACGTCGAGACCCTGCGCCAGCGCGGGGTGACCGTCGTCGAGCCCGCCTCCGGCCGCCTCACCGGTGCCGATACCGGTCCTGGTCGCCTGCCCGAGCCCGAGGTCATCCTCGAGGCGGCGCTCGCCGCCGTCGACGGTCGCGAGACGGCGGACGAGACTGCCTCGGCAGGGGACCTGGCCGGGCGGCGCGTCCTCATCACGGCCGGCGGGACCCGTGAGGCCCTCGACCCGGTCCGCTACCTCGGCAACCGGTCCTCCGGCAAGCAGGGTGTCGCCCTCGCCCGGGCCGCCGCCGAGCGTGGCGCCTCGGTGACCCTCGTCGCCGCCAACCTCGAGGTGCCGGCGCCGCAGGACGCGGGGATCGAGGTCGTCCGGGTCGAGAGCGCCCTCGAGCTGCAGGACGCGGTGACGGCCCGGGTGTCCGCCCATGACGTCGTCGTCATGGCTGCTGCGGTCGCCGACTTCCGGCCCGCCACCGTCGGGTCGAGCAAGATCAAGAAGAGCCACGACAGCGCCGCTGACGACTCGGCGCCCACCATCGAGCTCGTCCGCAACCCCGACATCCTCGCCGGCCTGGTCGCCGACCGGGGAGCCGCACGGACCCCCTTCGTCGTCGGGTTCGCTGCCGAGACGGGTGACGAGACCGGCACCGTCCTCGACCACGGGCGCGCCAAGCTGGCCCGCAAGGGCTGCGACCTCCTCGTCGTCAACGAGGTGGGGGTCGGAGTGACCTTCGGGCAGGACGCGAGCACCGTCCACCTGCTGCGCCCCGGCGTCCCCGGCGAGATGACGGTCGGCCCGGCCGACAAGGGCGTCGTGGCGCACGCCATCCTCGACGTCGTCCGCGACGCGATCGCCGACGCATAGAGTTCCCCCGAACACCCGTCCTCAACGACCCCCAGGAGCACCGCGTGGCTGGTCGCCTCTTCACGTCCGAGTCCGTCACCGAGGGACACCCCGACAAGATCTGCGACCAGATCTCTGACTCGATCCTCGACGCCATGCTCGAGCAGGACCCGGCCAGCCGCGTCGCCGTCGAGACGATGGTGACGACCGGCCTGGTCCACATCGCCGGTGAGGTGACGACGGAGAGCTACGTCGAGATCCCGCGGCTGGTGCGCAAGGTCATCGCCGAGGGCGTCGGCTACGACTCCTCGCTCAAGGGCTTCGACGGACGGTCCTGCGGGGTCTCGATCTCCATCGGCCAGCAGAGCCCCGACATCGCCCAGGGTGTCGACACCGGGCTGGAGAACCGCACCGGCGGCGTCGACGCCAAGGACAAGCAGGGCGCCGGCGACCAGGGCCTGATGTTCGGCTACGCCTGCGACGACACCCCCGAGCTCATGCCGCTGCCGATCCACCTGGCCCACCGGCTCGCCGAACGGCTCACCGAGGCCCGCAAGACCGACGTCCTGGGCTACCTGCGCCCCGACGGCAAGACCCAGGTCACCATCGAGTACGACGGCGACCAGGCGGTCCGGCTCGACACCGTCGTCCTCTCCACGCAGCACGCCGAGGAGATCACCCAGGAGCAGCTGCACGCCGACATCGACGAGCACGTCATCCGCCCGGTCGTCACGGCCGTCGGCGACGCGGCGGGCCTGCAGGTCGAGGGCTATCGCAACCTCATCAACCCCACCGGCAAGTTCGTCATCGGCGGACCGATGGGCGACGCCGGCCTGACCGGTCGCAAGATCATCGTCGACACCTACGGGGGCATGGCCCGGCACGGTGGTGGCGCCTTCTCGGGCAAGGACCCGAGCAAGGTCGACCGCTCGGCTGCCTACGCCACCCGGTGGGTCGCCAAGAACGTCGTCGCCGCGGGGCTGGCCCGGCGCTGCGAGGTCCAGGTCGCCTACGCCATCGGCAAGGCGCACCCGGTCGGTCTCTACATCGAGACCTTCGGCACCGAGACGGTCCCGGTCGAGAAGATCCAGTCGGCCGTTGACGCCGTCTTCGACCTGCGCCCGCTGGCGATCGTCGAGGAGCTGGATCTCCTCCGCCCGATCTACAAGCCGACCGCCGCCTACGGCCACTTCGGCCGGACCGAGGCCGCCGGGTACGACAATCCCTTCACCTGGGAGCAGACGAGCAAGATCGAGCAGCTGCAGGCCGCGGCCCGCGGCTGAGCCGCTGTCGCCCGGCCGGGCTAGGTTGAGCCCGTGCTGGAGATCGAGGTGGCCGAGGAGGCAGAGGGTCAGGGCGAAGGGGTCGCCCGCGTCCTCGTCGACACCGGCCTGGTGCACCTCGACCGGCCCTTCGAGTACTCCGTCCCGGAGGAGCTCGCTGCCGAGGCCGTGCCCGGCGCGCGGGTCAAGGTGCGCTTCGCGGGGCAGGACCTCAGCGGCTTCGTCCTCGAGCGGACGAGCACCGCCGAGCACGACGGTCGGCTCACGCCGCTGCGCAGCGTCGTGAGCCCTGAGCCGGTGCTCACCGACGAGATCCACCAGACCGCGGTCCGGCTGGCGCACCAGCAGGCCGGGACCGTCATGGACGTGCTCCGGCTCGCCGTACCGCCGCGGCACGCGACGGCCGAGCGGGCGCTGACCGAGCGTCCTCCGGAGCAGCTCGAGGCGCTCGCGTCTCCGGCTGAGCCTCCGCCGTCCTGGTCGCGATACCGGGCGGGTCGGGCCCTGTGGAGCCGGGTCGCGGCCGGGGAGTCGCCACGGGCCGCGCTGCTCACGACGCCGGCAGTCGACCCGACCCAGGACTGGCCGCGGGCGCTCGCCGACGCCGCTCTGGCGGCTCTGGGCTCGGGACGCGGCACGGTCATCGTCGTGCCCGACCGGCGCGACCTCGATCGCGTCGATGCCGCGCTCGGCGAGGCCCTCGGTGCGGGTCGGCACGTCGTGCTCCACGCCGACCAGGGCCCCCAGGCGCGCTACACGGCGTGGCTCTCGGTGCTTCGTGGCCACGTCCAGGTCGCCGTCGGCACCCGGGCGGCCGCGTTCGCCCCGGTCCACGACCTGGGTCTCGTCGCCTGGTGGGACGACGGTGACGACCTCCACCTCGAGCCCCGGGCTCCCTACCACCACGTCCGCGACGTCCTGCTCACCCGGGCCGAGCTCACCGGTGCGGCGGTGCTCACCGCCGGGCACTCCGTCAGCACCGATGTCCTGCGGCTCGTCGAGCAGGGAGACCTCGTCGCGATCGGGGGGCTCCCGGAGCGTCGAGCCGCCGCCCGTGTCCGGGTCGCCGGGGAGGGGCACGACGCCGAGCGTGACGGCCCGGCAGAGCGG
>JBHWMJ010000115.1:0-2645 GCA_043423105.1 Marihabitans sp. | reverse complement strand
TATGTTGCCGACGTCGCTGCCGCCTGCCTGGACCTGCACACCGCGCTCGTCCGCGCGCAGCTCTCCCGGACCGACGGCTGACATCACTGGAGCCGGCCGGCGCCGTTCCCAGGTCGGGCGACTACGGTAGGGACCGTGATCCTGCTCGATGTCCTCGGCGTCCGCGTCGAGATGCCCACGTCGCAGCCCATCGTCCTGCTCCGCGAGCGCGACGGTGCCCGCTACCTGCCCATCTGGATCGGCGCTGCAGAGGCCACGGCCATCGCTTACGCCCAGGAGGGTGTGGAGCCGCCGCGCCCGCTGACGCACGACCTGCTCGTCGACGTCGTGGAGGCGGTGGGCCGCAGGGTCGCCTCGGTCGAGCTCGTGCGGCTCGACGAAGGGGTGTTCTACGCCAACCTCGTCCTCGACGACGGGACTCGCATCGACGCCCGCTCCTCCGACGCGATCGCCGTCGCCCTGCGCGCTGGGGCGGAGATCCTTGCCACCGAGGCGCTCGTCACCGAGGCCGGGGTCGAGTCCTCCGAGGAGGAGCACGAGGTGGAGAAGTTCAAGGAGTTCCTCGACGAGATCTCACCGGAGGACTTCGAGCTCGGCGACGAGGACCGCCCCGCGACCGATTCGTGACCGACACGCCCGGGTGCGCATGACGCCCGGTCGTTGACCCGCGTCAGGCCTGGTCGTACGGTGAAAGCACACCGCACGACAGCGGTGTCATTCCCTCGGGCGCCACAGACGCCCGCCGCACCAGGAGGCCCGGTGGACCGCACGTCGCAGGAGGACACCCCGCAGACCAGCGTCCGTGCCCAGGGCGTCCTCTTCGACGACGACCTGCCGGAGCTCAGCGAGGACCTCGGCTACCGCGGCCCTGCGGCGTGCAAGGCAGCCGGCATCACCTACCGCCAGCTCGACTACTGGGCTCGCACCGGGCTCGTCGAGCCGTCAGTGCGCGGGGCCCACGGCTCCGGCAGCCAGCGCCTCTACGGCTTCCGAGACATCCTCGTGCTCAAGGTCGTCAAGCGGCTGCTCGACACCGGGGTCTCGCTCCAGCAGATCCGGGTCGCGATCCAGCACCTGCGTGAGCGTGGCGTCGAGGACCTGGCGCAGATCACCCTCATGAGCGACGGCGCCAGCGTCTACGAGTGCACCTCCGCCGACGAGGTCATCGACCTCGTCCAGGGTGGCCAGGGTGTCTTCGGCATCGCGGTCGGCCGGGTCTGGCGCGAGGTCGAGGGGTCCCTCATGGAGCTCCCCTCCGAGCGTTACGACGACGAGGCCCCGGCGGAGATGCCGGAGGTCCCGGGCGACGAGATCGGCGCCCGCCGTCGCGCCAAGCTCGCCTGAGCAGACCTCTGCCGACACGCCTCCTGCCGTCACCGGGAGTCGGTGGCCCACGCAGCGCACGCTGATATCGTCGGCGTCGCTGCACACCCCGCGGGGGAGAGTCCCCGTGTCAGACGACGACGGGGCGCCGAAGGGGCAAACTCCCCGGAACCTCTCAGGCGCCCGGACCCCGCGGATCAGGCATCTCTGGAGCGCTCGCCGCGACAGATGGGGAGGCGAACCTGCTGTGCCTCGATCACCTAGGGAGCCTTCGATGACCGCACCGTCCCTGCCTGACTTCGCCGGCCGCCACATCGGCCCGCGCGACCACGACGTCGCCGCGATGCTGGAGACGGTGGGGCATCCGACCCTCGAGAGGCTGTGCGACGTCGCGGTCCCCGGTGCGATCCGGATGAGCCAGGCCCTCGACGTCGCGGCTGCGACGAGCGAGCTCGCGGTCCTCGAGGAGCTGCGTGCCCTCGCCGACAAGAACTCCGTCCTCACCTCGATGATCGGTCTGGGGTACTACGGGACGATCACGCCCCCAGTCATCCAGCGGAACGTCCTGGAGAACCCCGCCTGGTACACGGCCTACACGCCGTACCAGCCGGAGATCTCGCAGGGCCGCCTTGAGGCGCTGCTCAACTTCCAGACGGTGGTCAGCGACCTCACCGCCCTGAGCATCTCCGGTGCCTCCCTGCTCGACGAGGCCACTGCGGCCGCCGAGGCGATGACCCTCATGCGCCGTGGCTCGAAGGTCAAGGACGGGGCGGTCCTCGTCGTCGACGAGGGGCTCTTCCCGCAGACGCGTGCCGTCATCAACACCCGGGCCACCCCGCTGGGGATCTCGGTCGTCGAGACCGACCTGCGCGAGGTCACGACCACGGAGCAGCTCGAGGGGCTGACCGACGGACGTGGCGTCTTCGGTGTCGTCGTCCAGTACCCGGCCGCTGACGGGCTGATCCACGACTGGCGGGCGCTGGCCGAGGCCGCGCACGGGGCCGGGGCACTCGTCACGGCGGCCGCCGACCTGCTCGCGCTGACGCTGCTCACGCCGCCGGGGGAGTGGGGCGCGGACATCGCTGTCGGCACCACCCAGCGGTTCGGCGTCCCGATGGGCTTCGGCGGTCCGCACGCCGGCTACATGTCCGTGCGGCAGGGCCTGGAGCGTTCCCTGCCCGGCCGTCTCGTCGGGGTGTCGGTCGACTCGGCCGGCAACCAGGCCTACCGGCTCGCCCTGCAGACCCGCGAGCAGCACATCCGGCGCGACCGCGCGACGAGCAACATCTGCACCGCGCAGGTCCTCCTGGCGGTCATACTAC
>JBHWMJ010000003.1:0-9578 GCA_043423105.1 Marihabitans sp. | reverse complement strand
GGAGTGGCAGCCACGGCACGACCTTCGGCGGCAACCCTGTCGCGTGCGCGGCAGCGGCGCGGGCGACGACCTCGTCGACCTCGTCCGTCGAGCCGAGGTGGGGCGAGCGCAGTGCGGGTGGCTCGTCGGCCACGGCCCGGGCGGCCCAGTCGCGGTTGGCCGGCAGCGCCGGGTCGGAGTCGGGCGTGCCGGCGAAGGTCTCGCCGATCTCGGCGCGACCAGCCTCGCGCCGCGGGCCGACCGAGGTCGTCGCGATGTCGGTGATGCTCTGCCGGAAGCGACGCTCCTGCTCAGGCATCGCGGCCGGGTCGCCCTCGGCGAAGAAGGCATGGAGGAAGTTCTCCGGCGTGGCGTTCTCCTCGAGGCGGCGCACGAGGTACGAGACGGCAGCGTCGAAGTCGGCGGGGTCGACGACGGGGGTGTAGAGGATCACGGTGCCGACCGTGTCGCGGACCGCCCGGGCCTGCGCGGGTGACATGCCCTGGAGCATCTCGACGTCGACCGCGGCGGTGACCCCTCGCTGTTCCGCGAGCAGGTGGGCCGCGGCGAGGTCGTAGAGGTTGTGGCTCGCGACGCCGATCCGCACGCCAGCCGCCACGGCGTCGGGTCGCAGGGCGCGCTCGACGCAGCGCAGATAGCTCGCGTCGACCTCGGCCTTGGTCTCGTAGGGGGCCTGCGGCCAGTGGTGCAGCTCGGCCTCGACCTGCTCCATCGCGAGGTTGGCGCCCTTGACGAGGCGCACCTTGATGCCCGCACCGCCTGCGGCCTGGCGTCGCTGCGCAAATCCGATGAGCCGCTCCAGCGCCGGGAGCGCGTCGGGAAGGTAGGCCTGCAGGACGATCCCCGCCTCGAGCCGGTGGAACTCCTCCTCGGAGAGCATCCGCTCGAAGACCTTGAGCGTCAGGTCGAGGTCGCGGTACTCCTCCATGTCGAGGTTGACGAACTTGTGGTCGTGCTCGGCGGCCACACGGTAGAGCGGGCGGAGCCGGTCGAGGCAGCGGGTGACCGTGCCCTCGGTGTCCCACGTGACGATCTGGCTCACGAGCGAGGAGACCTTGATCGAGACGTAGTCGACGTCGGGACGCTCGAGCAGCCGGCGGGTGCGGTCGGTGCGACGCGCCGCCTCGTCCTCGCCGAGGACGGCCTCGCCGAGGAGGTTGATGTTGAGCCGGAAGCCCTGCTCCCTCGCGGCGGCGAGGTGCCGGCCGAGGGCGGGGTCGCGGGAGTCGACGAGCAGGTGCCCGACCATCTGGCGCATCCGGGCGCGGGCGACCGGGACAACAAGCCGCGGCGCGACCCGCGCCGCGAGCGCCCCGGCACGTAGGAGGCTCCGATCGACCCGACCGAGGAATGAGGCGTCCGAGGCCGAGAGCGAGGCGAGCTCTCGGGCGGCGACGGCGTCGTCCTCGGGTCGGACGACGCGGTCGACGAACCGGACCGCGAGGTCGAGCCCGGCCGGGTCGGACAGGAGGGAGGCGAGCTGACGGGTCGTCGCCGCCTCCTGGGCGGTCTCGCCGGACTGGGTCGCGGCGGCCCAGCGGTCGGCCAGGGCCACGGCGTCGTCGGCAAGAGGGCGAAGGGCGGTGACCGAGGCGTCAGGGGTGGTGGTCTCGTCGGTGGGTCCGGTCATGCACCGACCGTACGAGGCGGGTGTGATCGTCGCCACTCTCAGGTGGTGGGCAGCACCTTGAGCAGGCGACGGCGCAGGGCGTTCGACCGGTCGGCCAGGTCGCGCTGCCGCTCGAGGTACTCGGCCTTGCCCGCGGCGGTCTCGACCCGGACGGCGCTCAGCCCGAGCCCGCTGACGTCATAGGGGGAGGCCTGCATGTCGAGCGTCCGGGTCTCACGCGCCAGCTCGAAGGCGTCGAGGGTCAGGGCGGAGGGGATGAGCGGGCTCAGCTTGAAGCACCACTTGTAGAGGTCCATCCCCGCGTGCAGGCAGCCGGGCTGCTCGAGCCGACCTGACCCTCCCGGGTGGGCCGGAGCTGGTTGAGCGGGCGGGCCGGCTCGGTGAAGAAGCGATAGGCGTCGAAGTGGCTGCACCGCACCTGGTGGCGCTCGACGACAGCGTCGGTCTGCGCCTGCCCTAGCCGAAGGGGGAGCTGCTCGTGCCGCTGCTCGCCGGGGGCGAGCCGGTAGACCATCGCCCACTCGTGCATGCCGAAGCAGCCGAGGTGCGGCGGTCGGGAGAGGGTCGCCTCGAGCAGACCCCGGACGAAGGCGACAGCCCGCCCTCGGCGGGCGATCACCCCTTCGTCGTCGACCCGGGCGACCCCGTCGTCGTCGACGAGGTAGCTGGACCACGCCGCGTACTCCGGTGCGTCCGCCAGGGCGACCCCGACTCCCGGGTGCCAGCGGCGCAGCTGGGCAGGTCGGTGCCCGTAGTACTCGAAGAGGAAGTCCTCGACGGGGTGCTTCTCGCCCCGGGCCCGGCGCTCCCGGTGCCCGGCGGTCAGCTCGTCGACACGGGCCGCGTGGGCACTCGCCTCCGCGGCCCAGTCCGCGCGAGGGCGAGGAGAAAGCATGGAGACAGTCTGCCGGGACGCCCACGCGATGGACCAACCGCGCGTAAGGTCGGCCGTCATCACGCCCAACGTCGGGCCCGTACCGCAAGGAGCAGGTATGCAGCGTCGCATCCTCACCGTCCTGGCCGCCGTGCTGCTCGTCCTCGGGCTGGGTGCCGGACCAGCGCTGGCCCGCCCGGCAGCAGCCACCGACGAGCCGGTCGCCTACCTCGCGCTGGGCGACTCCTACGGCGCCGGCTACCAGCCGGGCAGCGGCGCGGACCTTGAGGGCGGGTACGCAGGCCCGGTGCTCGACGCCTTCGCGGCCCTGGCCCCCGGTGCGCAGCTGACGAACCTCTCGTGCGGGGGCGAGACGGTCGAGTCCTACCGTGATGGTGGCCGCTTCTGCAGCTACGAGGGCTCGCAGCGTGAGGCCGCGCTCGCCTTCCTCGCGGAGCACCCAGAGACCCGCCTCGTGACACTCTCCCTCGGCGGCAACAACGTGCAGACCTGCGTCTCGGGCTCCGGCTCGGTCGACCTCGCCTGCGTCCAGCAGGGCCTTGCGACGATCCGGGCAGAGCTGCCCGGTCTGCTCACCGAGCTGCGCGCCGCGGCCCCGCAGGCACAGGTCGTCGTGACCAACTACCCCGATGTCTTCCTCGCTGCCTGGCTCACCGGTCCCTCCGGCCAGGATCTCGCGCGGCTGTCCCTCACCCTCGTCAACGCACTCAACGGCATCTACGACGCCTCGGCCACGGCCGCCGGTGCCGACTTCGCAGATGTCAGCGACGCCTTCCGCACGAGCGACTTCACCATGGTCGACGACCCGACCTACGGCGAGATCCCGGCCAACGTCGCGATGATCTGCTCGATGACGTGGATGTGCACCGAGCAGGACATCCACGCCAACGACGATGGGTACGCGCTCATCGCCTCCGTCGTCGCAGCGATGCTGCGGGAGCCGAGCTGGGGCGAGGAGCCCTCCTCGCCGTCGTCCAGCCCTTCGTCGTCGAGTAGCTCGCCCACCGTGGACCCGACGAGCACTGTGCCGCCCAGCCCGACGGCAGGGGGGCCGCAGACCCCGGCGCTCGTGCAGACCGATGGGGGTCTGCCCGTGGGCGCGACGCTCCCGGCGGTGCTCGCCCTCCTCGCGATGGCCGGCCTGCTGGGCGGGGCGGCGGCCGCCCGTCGTCGCGCGGCTGCCCGTCACTGACGGCTGTCGGCCACGGTGCCCACGCGTCCTATCGTGTGCCCATGCGCATCGCGAGGTACACGACAGGTGACGAGCCGGCCTACGGCCTCGTCGACGGCGAGGGAACGAAGGTCGCGGAGGTCACCGGCGATCCGCTCTACCAGCGGATCGAGCTGACCGGCACCGTCCACCAGATCGACGACGTCCGCCTCCTCGCCCCGGTTATCCCGCGGAGCAAGATCATCGGGATCGGCCGCAACTACGCCGACCATGCCGCCGAGATGGGCAACGAGGTGCCCGAGGAGCCGCTGATGTTCCTCGTGCCCAACACCGCCGTCGTCGGTCCCGGGGACCCCGTCGTCATCCCGGCGAGCACCCAGGAGGTCTCCTTCGAGGGCGAGCTTGCGGTGATCATCGGGCGGATGTGCAAGGACGTCGAGCCCGAGGAGGCGAAGAAGGTCATCTTCGGCTACACCATCGCCAACGACGTCACGGCGCGTGACCTCCAGCGGGGCGACGGGCAGTGGGCCCGGGCGAAGGGGTTCGACACCTTCTGCCCGCTCGGCCCGTGGATCGAGACCGACCTCGACCCCCAGGACGTCGACATCGTCACCACCCGCGACGGCGAGGTCTGCCAGGACGGCCACTCCAGCGACATGGTGCACGGCGTCGCCGCCCTCATCTCCTACGCCAGCAAGGCCTTCACGCTCCTCCCCGGTGACGTCATCCTCACCGGCACCCCGGCCGGTGTCGGGCCGGTCGTCGCCGGCCAGCGCGTCGAGATCGAGATCGACGCCATCGGGACGCTCTCGAACCCCTTCGTCGCCGCCGAGCGGTGACCGAGACCCTCGAGGAGCGCGACCGGCGGCTCCTCGCCTGGCTCGGCGCCGGGCTGCTCGCCGGCGGCGTGCCCGTCCACGAGGCAGAGGAGGACGTCCGGGAGGCGGCACGCACCCTGGGTCACCCCGAGGCCGAGGTGGGCTGCTTCCCGACGGCCCTGCACGTCGCTCTCGCGCCGGGGCGCGCGTCGACCTTCGAGAAGGTCGACGGGGGACTGCGTCTTGACCAGCTGGCCGACGTGAGCGCCATCCACGCGGGGCTGCGCACCGGTCGCACCGGCGCCGACTCCGCCCTGGCGCACCTCGCCACGCTGCGCGCGCAGCCGCACCGCTACCCACGGCTCGGGCTACCGCTCGGCGTCGTCCTCTCCGCTGCGGGGATCGCGCTCGTCCTGGCCCCCGCCTGGTCCTCGCTCGTCCTGGCCGTACTCGTCGCGCCGGTGACCGCGCTGCTCATCATCCTCGCCGGCAACCACCCGACCCTGCGCACGCTCGTCCCGCTGGCGGCGGCCTTCGTCACCGCGTCGGCGGCCTGCTGGGCACAGGGCCAGGGGCTCGTGGACGCGCCGCTGTGGACCCTCGTCGCGCCGATCGCCGTCCTGCTGCCCGGCGCGACGATCGTCACCGGGCTGACCGAGCTGGCGGCCGGCGCGATGGTCGCCGGCACCGCCCGGCTCGGTCACGGGACGACGCAGATGCTGCTCTTCGCCCTCGGGGTCGGGGGAGCGGTCGCGGTGCAACGGGTCCCCGCCGAGGTCCTCCAGCAGCCGCGACCGGTCGAGCTCGGGTGGTGGGCGCCGCTGGTCGGGGTCGTCGCCGTCACCCTCGCCATCGCCCTCATGGAGGCGCTGCCGCTGCGCAGCATGCCGTGGCTGCTCATCACCGTCCTCGGCACCTACCTCGGGCAGCTGCTCGGCCAGGAGCTCCTCGGCTCGCGGTGGGCGGGCGCCTTCGTCGGCGCTCTCGCGGCCAGCCTCGGCGCGAGCGTCGTCGAGTTCCTCCGCCCCCAGCTGCCCCGGGCGGTGGCCTTCCTGCCGTGCTTCTGGCTCCTCGTGCCCGGCTCGCTCGGGCTCATCTCGGTGTCGCAGATCGAGGTCGGCGCCGGGGCGGCGGTCCAGGCCGTCCTCGAGGTCACCGTCGTCGTCGTCGCCATCGCCCTCGGGGTCATGGTCGGGGCGGCGCTCGCTCGGCCCGTCCGCGTCGTCGCCCGACGGCTCGGTCTGGTCCACCTGCTCCGGCGGATGCCGCGACGCCGTGCGGCACGAGGCGTCAGCGGCGGCTGAGCACGGCGACGAGGAAAGAGCTCTCGTCGGTGAAGGGGCGCAGGTCCCAGCTGCCGAGGAGCACGTCCTCGCGCAGGCCGGCGGCAGCGGCATCCGCCCGGAAGTCGGCGAAGGGGTAGTCGCGCCCGGCGCCGAAGCCGATGACCGCTCGCCCGTCGTCCGCGAGGTGGTCGGCGAGCCGACGCAGCACCTCGGCGCGGGTGCTCGGCGCCAGGAAGGTCATGACGTTGCCGGCGCACACGACGAGGTCGAAGCGCTCGAGGACCCCTTCGGCCGGCAGGTCTAGATCGACGAGGTCGCCGGCGATCCAGCGAGGTCCCGGGTGGTCCTCCTCGGCCGCCGCGATGAGCGCCGGGTCGTAGTCGACGCCGACGACGGTGTGCCCGACCCGATGGAGGTAGCCGCCGACGCGTCCTGGCCCGCACCCGGCGTCGAGGACCCGGGAGCCGCGGGGGAGCATCGCGTCGACGAGCCGCGCCTCGCCGTCGAGGTCGTGGCCCTCGCGGGCCATCGTGCGGAAGCGCTGGACGTACCACGCGGAGTGCTCAGGGTTCTCCCGCAGGCGCAGCTCCCAGGCGTTGGGTTCACGGCTCACCCGGCCACGCTAGCGCGGGGCTAGCATCGACCCATCATGACGACGCCCAGCTCACTTCCCGACAGCGCCCGGACGACCGAGGCCACGGTCCCCGCGGAGATGCCCGACTCGACCGTCGGCGGACCCGAGGCCACCCCGCGCCTGCGGGTCGCCCCTTCGCCCACCGGAGACCCGCACGTCGGCACCGCGTACATGGCCCTCTTCAACCTCGCCTTCGCCCGGCAGCAGGGCGGGCGGTTCGTGCTGCGGGTCGAGGACACCGACCGCGCGCGCTTCGACCCGACGAGCGAGGCGCAGCTGTACGACACGCTCACCTGGCTCGGGCTCACGTGGGACGAGGGGCCGGACGTCGGCGGGCCGTACGCGCCGTACCGCCAGAGCGAGCGGCTCGAGACCTACCGGCCGTACGTCGATCAGCTGCTGGCCGACGGCCATGCCTACCACTGCTGGTGCTCGACCGAGCGGCTCGCGGCGATGCGCGACCGGCAGCAGAAGCTCAAGCAGCCCACCGGCTACGACCGGCTGTGTCACGGCAAGACCCGCGAGGAGCGCGCCGAGCTCGACGGCTTCATCGAGACCCCGGTCGTGCGGATGCTCGTCCCCGACGACCCGCCCACGACCTTCGAGGACGTCATCCGTGGCACCGTCTCGGCGCCGCGGCCGGACGACCAGGTGATCCTCAAGGCCGACGGATTCCCGACCTACCACCTCGCCGTCGTCGTCGACGACCACGAGATGGGCATCACCCACGTCGTGCGTGGCGAGGAGTGGATCTCCTCGACCCCGAAGCACGTCCTCCTCTACCAGTGGCTCGGTCTCACCCCGCCGAAGTTCGCCCACATGCCGCTGCTGCGCAACGAGAACAAGAGCAAGATCTCCAAGCGCAAGAACCCGTGGGCGCGCCTGACGTGGTTCCGGGAGCAGGGCTACTTGCCGGAGGCGGTCGTCAACTTCCTCGGCCTGCTGGCGTACCCGCCGGCGAAGGGGGAGGACGGCAGCGACGTCGAGAAGTTCACCTTCGCCGAGTTCAGCCGGGACTTCGCGTGGAGCAAGGTCAACACCGTCGGCCCGATCTTCGACCTCAAGAAGCTCGACTGGCTCAACGGCCAGTACATCCGTGACCTCGAGCTCGACGACCTCACGAGCCGGCTCGTACCCTTCCTCCAGGCAGAGGGGGTGTTGGGGGAGTCTCCGACGATGGGCGAGCTCGCCCGGCTCAAGAGCATCACCGAGCAGATCCAGACGCGGATGAACCTGCTGTCCGAGGCGCCTGCCCTCGTGCGTCCCTTCTACGTCGCCGACGACGAGCTCGAGATCGCCGAGGACGCGCTCGCCCAGGTGACGAAGGACGTCGACCAGTCTCGCGGGGTCCTCGACGTGGCGATCACCGCGCTCGACGGGCTGCACAAGCCGGCCGGGGTCCTCGGGGACAACATCGAGCAGAACCAGTGGCACGCGCCGCAGATCGAGGCGGCGCTGCGCGACGCGATCGTCGACGGCATGGGCATCAAGCCCCGCTTCGCGTTCGGCCCGCTGCGGACGGCGGTGTCGGGCCAGCGGATCAGCCCGCCGCTCTTCGAGTCGATGGAGATCCTCGGCAAGCCGGCGACGATGGCCCGCCTGCGACGGCTGCGCGAGCAGCTCGGCTGAGGCCCCCCGGGCCGATTTGGGACCGGGGGTCGCGGCCGCTAAGATCGACCCTCGGTGCGCTGCCCGCGCGGGTTCTCCCTCGGGAGAAGAACGAAGGGGCAGTGATACCCCTTGGGGTATGGTGTAATTGGCAACACAGCTGATTCTGGTTCAGTCGTTCTAGGTTCGAGTCCTGGTACCCCAGCGCTGCTTCTCCGCTCCGGCGGAGGAGATCGGATTTCGGAGATCGTCCCCTCGCGGGGTAAGGTTCTCTCCGTTGTCCAGACCGGTCCGCCGGTCGACCAGCACACATGGCCCCGTTGTGTAGTGGCCTAGCACGCCGCCCTCTCAAGGCGGTAGCGCGGGTTCGAATCCCGTCGGGGCTACATCGGTCGAAGGCCCTCGCTCAGCAGAGCGAGGGCCTTCGTCATATCCCCCTACCCACTCCCCTCCGCAGGAGCCAAGGCTCTTGCCGTCCTCCTGCGCAGGAGCCTCAGCTCTTGCGAGAGTGGGGGGCATGACCTCACCGCGGACCTTCGACATCGGCGACCTCGCGATCGGGGTCGCCACGGCCGCCACGCAGGTCGAGGGAGGAGACCTCGCCAGCTCCTGGCACGACTTCGCCCGGCAGCCCCGGCGCATCGCCGACGGATCGACACCGGTCCGGACAACCGAGCACTGGGAGCGCTGGCAGGAGGACACGGCCCTCATGGCCGAGCTCGGGCTGCAGGTCTACCGGATGAGCGTGGACTGGGCGCGGGTCGAGCCGAGCCCCGGCGTCATCGACCGTGAGGCGCTGCAGCACTACCGCCGCGAGCTCGAAGCGGTGCGGTCGGCGGGCATCGAGCCGCTCGTGAGCCTGCACCACTTCACCAACCCGACGTGGCTCGAGGCGAAGGGGGCCTGGCTCCAGCCGGCTGCCGTCGACCGGTGGCTGAGCTTCGTCGAGGTCGTCGTCCGAGAGCTCGGCGACGTCGTCACGACTGGGCGACGATCAACGAGCCGAACGTCTACGCGACCCAGGGCTACCTCTTCGGGGAGTTCCCGCCGGGGCGGAGCAGCGCGCTGATCGCGGTGCGGAAGGTGCTGCGGCACATGGCGATCGCCCACTGCCGGGCGTACCGGCTGATCCACGAGATCGCACCCGGGTCTCAGGTGGGCCTGGCCCACCACGTCCGGGCATTCGTCCCCTTCGCCCCGGGCAACCCAGCCCACCGGCTCGCGGCACGGTTCGACGCCCACCTCTTCCAGGACGTCCTCACCGACGCTGCGCTCGGTGGTCGCTTCGCGCGGGTCATCGGTGGGCAGCCGCCGGGCATCGCACCGGGCCGCTACTACGACTACGTCGGGATCAACTACTACACGCGTAGCGCTGTCTCCGGCATCGGCGACGGGCGGCAGCGGGTCAAGGAGTCCGGGCACTTCGTCCGCGAGATCATCGCGAACCGCGGGGTCACCGAGGAGATGCACGCGCGATACGTCGAGCCGCAGCGCTACCGCATCGCCTGAGCGCTCACTCGGTGTCGCGGTCGGCGG
>JBHWMJ010000072.1:0-22298 GCA_043423105.1 Marihabitans sp. | reverse complement strand
CCTGTCTCGGCGACGAGACCGGGGTCGGAGGCCGGGGTGAGCGCGACGACCGGGGTGCCTCGTTCGTTCACCGCATCGATGATCTCCGTGACGGACCGGGCGCTCGAGGCACCGGTGACGAGGACGACGACATCGGCCGATCCGGCGCGGTCGTAGAGGCGCTCACGGCTGCCGGCTGCCTTGACCCGCAGGTCCTTCTCGGCGTCGAGCAGGTCCGCCCACCCCGACCGTGATGTCGGGTCGGCGTCGGCCACGAGCACCCGGAGCATCAGGGGTGCTCGCCAACGACCTGTACCGATCCCCCGTCGACGCCCTTCGCCCCCTGGACGACCTCCGCACCCTCGTCCACCGGTGCACCCTCTCGCTCGAAGACCTCACCGAGCACCCAGGCTGGCAGCCCTCGCGAGCCGAGCCGGGCCACAGCGGCGTCGACGTGCTCCGGCGCCACGACGGCGACGAAGCCCACCCCGAGGTTGAGGGTGCGCTCGAGGTCCTCGCGAGGCACCCGGCCGAGCTCGCCCACGAGGCCGAAGATCGGCGGCGGGGTCCACGAGGCGCGGTCGACCCGGGCGAGCGTGCCCGCAGGCAGGACCCGGGCGAGGTTGGCGGCGAGCCCGCCGCCTGTGACGTGGCTCAGCCCGCGCACGTCGATCTCGGAGCGGATGAGGTCGAGCAGGTCGAGGGTGTAGATGCGCGTCGGCTCGAGGAGCTCCTCGCCGAGGGAGCGTCCGAGCTCAGGCACGTCGCGGTCGTAGGCCCACCCGGCGTGGTCGAAGACGGCGCGCACGAGCGAGTAGCCGTTGGAGTGCAGGCCCGACGAGGAGATGCCGAGGACGACGTCTCCCGGGCGCACGGTGTGCGGCCCGATGATCTCGTCCCGCTCGACGACACCGGTCGCCGCGCCGGCCACGTCGTACTCGTCGGGGTCGAGCAGACCCGGGTGCTCCGCCGTCTCGCCGCCGACGAGGGCGACCCCGGCCAGCTCGCACCCCTTCGCGATGCCGCTGACGATGGCAGCCACGCGCTCGGGGACGACCGAACCGGTCGCGATGTAGTCGGTCATGAAGAGCGGCTCGGCACCGCAGACGACAATGTCGTCGACGACCATGGCGACGAGGTCCTGGCCGATGGTGTCATGGACGTCCATCGCCTGGGCGACCGCGACCTTCGTCCCGACGCCGTCGGTGCTCGTCGCGAGGACCGGCGAGCGCATCCCCACGAGGGCCGACGCGTCGAACATGCCGGCGAAGCCGCCCAGCCCACCGAGGACCTCGGGGCGCTGGGCCCGCCGGACCGACTCCTTCATCAGCTCGACGGCCTTGTCACCGGCCTCGACGTCGACTCCGGCAGAGGCGTAGGTGATGGGTTCGCTCACGCCGACAGGTTAGTCGCTGCCCCCATGACGAAGGGGGTGACTCACGGACGACGGACGGCGTCGGCCGCGCCACCGGCTGCGGTCGTCGCGACGCGCTCGACGTCGAGGGTGCCGACGTCCGTGGCGTCCGGGGCGCCGGTCGTGCCGGTGCCGTCGATGCCGAGCTCGAGCTCGAGCACGCCCTTGCCCAGACGGTCCTGGGTCGGCAGCTTGATGGGGTAGGTGCCGGTGAAGCACGCCGTGCACAGCCGCTCGCGGGGCTGCTCGGTCGCGGCGATCATGCCGTCCTCGCTGATGTAGCCGAGGGTGTCGGCGCCGATCGACGTGCAGATCTCCTGCACCCCGATGCCGGTCGCGATGAGCTCGGCGCGGGTGGCGAAGTCGATGCCGAAGAAGCAGGGCCAGCGCACCGGTGGGCTCGAGATCCGTACGTGGACCTCGGCTGCCCCTGCCTCGCGGAGCATGCGGACGAGGGCTCGCTGGGTGTTGCCCCGGACGATCGAGTCGTCGATGACGACGAGCCGCTTGCCCTTGATGACGTCCTTGAGCGGGTTGAGCTTGAGCCGGATACCGAGCTGCCGGATCGTGTTGCTCGGCTGGATGAAGGTCCGGCCGACGTAGGCGTTCTTCACGAGGCCCTGCCCGTAGGGGATGCCCGACTCCTGGGCGTAGCCGATGGCCGCGGGGGTGCCGGACTCGGGCGTCGGGATGACGAGGTCGGCCTCGACGGGGTGCTCGCGGGCAAGCGCCCGACCCATCTCGACCCGGGCCTCGTGGACGCCGCGACCGTTGATCGTCGTGTCCGGCCGGGCGAGGTAGACGTACTCGAAGACGCAGCCCTTGGGCTGCGCCGGGGCGAAGCGGTGGCTGCGCAGGCCGTCGTCGTCGATGGCGATGAGCTCGCCGGGCTCGACCTCGCGGACGAGGGAGGCGCCGACGATGTCGAGGGCCGCGGTCTCGGAGGCGACGACCCAGCCCCGCTCGAGACGACCGATGACGAGCGGCCGCAGGCCCTGCGGGTCACGCGCGGCGTAGAGCGTGTGCTCGTCCATGAAGACGAAGCAGAAGGCACCCTGGCAGCGCGGCAGGACCTCGAGCGCAGCCGCCTCGAGGGTGCGGTCCGGGTTGTCGGCGAGGAGCGCCGTGACGAGGGCGGTGTCCGTGGTGTTGCCCCGCCGCAGCTCTCCCTTCGGCCGGGCGTCGCGCCAGGCGCCGGAGGCATCGGGGGCGCCGAGGGCGCTGAGCCGCTCGTCGACGAGCTCGCGCAGATCGGCGGAGTTGACGAGGTTGCCGTTGTGCGCGAGCGCCACGGTGCCGTCGTCGTGACCGCCGAGGGTCGGCTGGGCGTTCTCCCACGTCGAACCGCCGGTCGTGGAGTAGCGGCAGTGGCCAATCGCGAGGTGGCCCCGGAGTGCGCCCAGGGCGCGCTCGTCGAAGACCTGGCTCACGAGGCCCATGTCCTTGTAGACGAGGATGCTCGACCCGTCAGAGGTGGCGATGCCGGCGGACTCCTGCCCGCGGTGCTGCAGGGCGTAGAGGCCGTAGTAGGTCAGCTTCGCGACGTCCTCGCCGGGCGCCCAGACGCCGAAGACGCCGCACGCGTCCTGGGGTCCCTTCTCACCGGGAAGGAGGTCGTGCGACAGCTGTCCGTCTCCGCGAGCCACGCCCGCCATCCTCCCACAGCGCAGGAGGGCTCCCTTCGCCCAGACCGGCGAGCGGGGCGCCCCTCAGCGGTAGCGACGCCCCATGACGACCGCGAGGACGACCGCGGCGACGAGTGCCCCGAGGAACGCGCCGAGCAGTCCCATGAGACCCAGGGCTGTCGTGGCCGAGTACGTCACGCCGGTCGACTCGCTCGTGTTGCCGCCGAGCCATGAGACCGCGCTGAGCAGAAGGAAGCCGAGGATCGCCCCGGTGCCGATCCAACGCCACACGAGCGGCGCACCACCGAGCGGTCGTCGCGGCGGGGTCGGGCGGCTCGTCTGCTCGTCGGTCACCCCCCCATCGTCTCATCGCGCACTACCGTGATCCCGGTGACCCGACCGACCGCCGACATCCCGCAGATGAAGCTGCGCCCCTCGACGCGACCCGATCCCGCGGCCGTCCCCGGCCTGCGCTGGGGCGTCCTCGGTGCCGGGTGGATCGCGAGCGAGATGGTCCACGCCCTCGAGGTCGGCGAGCACGGGAGCACCCAGCAGCAGGTCGTCGCCGTCGGTTCGCGAGACCTGGGCCGTGCCGAGGCCTTCGTCGAGTCGCACTGCGGTGCGCACACCCGCGAGCACGGGCCAGTGCGCGCCTACGGCTCCTACGAGGATCTCGTCACCGACCCGGACGTCGACGTCGTCTACGTCGCCTCCCCGCACAGCGAGCACCTCGAGCACGCGCTGCTGGCGGTCCGGGCCGGCAAGCACGTCCTGGTCGAGAAGGCCTTCACCGCCGACGCGGAGCAGGCCCGCGAGCTCGTCGCGGCTGTCCGCGAGGCCGGCGTCTTCGGCATGGAGGCGATGTGGAGCCGCTTCCTGCCGCACTACGACGTCATCCGACAGACGATCACTGCCGGGCTGCTCGGCGAGGTGGTGACGGTCCTCGCCGACCACGGGCAGCGACTGTGGCCGGACGGTCCGCGCCGGCTCGCCGACCCGGCGCTCGCGGGCGGCTCGTTGCGCGACCTCGGGATCTACCCGCTCTCGCTCGCCTCGATGGTGCTCGGCGGGATCGAGTCGGTGGCAGCTGTCGGTCACGCGACCGACGAAGGGGTGGACGCCCGGGTCGCGATGGCCGTGCGGGGCTCGTCGGGGGCCGTCGGGGCTCTCTCGTGCGACATGTCGGCCCGGACCCCGACGACGGCGAGCATCAACGGCACCTGGGCGCGGATCGAGATCGACGGGGACTTCTACGCCCCGACGACGGTGCGGCTGGCGGGCAGCGACGGCGTGGTGCTCGACGAGATCGTCGCCGACCCCTTCGAGATGCACCGGGGCCTACGGCACGAGGCCTGCGAGGTGGCGCTGCGGGTGCACGCTGGCGAGGTGGAGTCGCCGCTCATGCCGCTCGAGGAGTCCATGCGACTCATGGAGGTCATGGACGAGGTCCGTGCCGCCATACACAAGATTTAGCCGGCTACATGTCGTGACATGAGCACCACCTCGAGGTGCTGCCGACGCCACCAGGTGCAGCCGGCTACGTCTTGTCGAGGGGGGTGAGGGGCAGGTGGGTCGAGAGGTCGGTGCGCCGACCGCTGACCCGGAGCACCCCCTTCGATATCGCCTCGTCCCACCCGAGCCGGCCGGTGGCCAACTCGAGCCAGGTCTGCGGGTCGGTCTCGACGACGGCCGGCGGGGTCCCGCGGGTGTGGACCGTGCCCTCGACGCACTGGACAGCGGCGAAGGGAGGGACCCGCACCTCGACGGAGCGTCCGGGGGCGGCCTCGGTGAGGAGGGTCAACGTCCAGCGCACCGCGGTCGCTGTGACGTCGCGCGGCGGCGTCTGGTCGGACCGCCACCGGTCGAGGGCCTCCCGGCCGTCGTCGTCACTCACGCGTCGCGCCATGACAGCGGATCTTCGCAGATGAGGGGCCGTTCACCGATTCGTTGCCCCGTCGACGAGCGACGTCCACGAGGATGCGAGACAGTACTCTCGCCCGTCGGCTCGGCGGGTCGTTGCCTGTCCACGCCAGACGGCGTCATCACCTTCCGCGAGGCGGCGAACATCATGCCGTTCAACAACATCGTCGAGACCAAGGACCTCACGGGGGCGCAGTTCATCGCCCTGCTCGAGCAGCAGTGGCAGCCCGAGGGATCCTCGCGGCCCTTCCTCAAGCTCGGCCTGAGCGAGAACGTCACCTACACGTACGACCCGGACGCTCCGGCGGGACAGCGCATCACCACGGTGATGGTCGACGGCGCTCTGATCGACGAGGCGGCGACGTACACGATCGCGTCGAGCTCCTTCCTCATGGCCGGCGGCGACAACTTCACCGTCCTCGCCGAGGGCACCAACAAGAAGGACTCCGGCCTCATCGACCAGTCGGTCTTCGTCGAGTGGATCGGCCAGCAGAGCCCGCTCAGCCCGGTCTTCGTCAAGCAGGCCGTCGCCGTCTACGACCAGCCCACGACGGCGACCGCCGGCGAGCAGGTCACCTTCACCGCCTCGGGCTTCGACCTCACGAGCGTGGACTCGCCGACGAACGCCGAGGTCGAGGTCTTCGCCGGTGACGTCTCGCTCGGCACCTTCCCGATCACGCCGGGTCTCATCGACGGTGTCCCGACCCGCAACGGCACCGCCGACATCACCGTGACCATCCCCGAGTCGCTCTCTGGCACAGTGATGCTGCGACTCGTCGCCGCCCCCACCGGGACGGTCGCGAGCTTCCCGCTCGAGGTGACCGCGGTCGAGCCCTCCCCGACGCCGACCGACTCGCCGTCACCCACGGAGACCCCGTCGCCGACCGACTCCCCGACGACGGATGACGACACCCCGACCGTCCAGTCGACGACGCCGGACGGGACCGCCACCGGGCCTGTTGTCGAGACCGACGCCCCGGGCCACGGCCCGGCCTCGGGCGCCGCGCTCGGTGCCCTCACCGTCCTGACGTTGCTCGGCGCACTGCTCGGCGCGGCCGTGATGCGTCGGTCTGCCCTGCGGCGCCACTGAGCCCGCACCACCGACGGGGGTCGGGCCGCACCGCGCGGCTCGGCCCCCGTCGTCGTCCTAGGGTGGCCCGGTGAGCGAGGTCGAGCTGGTCCGGGACGAGCACGGCGGCACCACCGTCGTCGTCGGCGGGCAGCCGCAGTCCTACGTCGACCTCGACGACCCTGAGGGCCTGGTCTTCGAGTACATGCAGCACTGTGCCGCGTGCCTCGACGCGCTCCTGCCGCGCTCGCTCCACCCGCGCCTGGCGATCACGCACATCGGCGGCGCCGGGCTGACCCTCCCGCGCTGGGTCGAGGCGACGCGGCCGGGCTCCCCGCAGATCGTCCTCGAGCCCGACGCCCTGCTCACCGAGCTCGTCCGCCGGGAGCTGCCGCTGCCGCGCGGTCACCGGATCAGGGTGCGCCCGCAGGCCGGGCGCGAAGGGGTGGCCGCCCTCGCGGACAGCAGCGCCGACGCGCTCGTCGTCGATGCCTTCGCCGACGGGTCGGTGCCCTCCGACCTCGTGACGGAGGAGTTCTTCGCCGACGCCGTCAGGGTGCTGCGCCCCGGGGGGCTGCTGCTCATGAACAGCCCCGACGAGCCGGGCCTGCGTCACCTCCTCCGGGTCGCCGCCGGGCTCCGCAGTGCGGTCGGCCCGCTCGGCGAGGTCGCAGCGGTCGCGATGCGCGACGTGGTCAAGGGTCGTCGCTTCGGCAACGTCGTCCTCGTTGGCTCGCGGGCGCCCCTCGATGTCGAGGAGGTCCGGCGTCAGCTGCGGCGGTGGCCCTTCCCCTCCGGCGTCCTCGGGCCGGCGGAGCTGAGCCGACGGGCGGGCGGGGCGAGCCCGATCCGCGACGGCGAGACGACTCCTTCGCCGGTCGCGCCGGAGGCCGGGGCCTGGCGCGCCCGCTGACTCAGGGCGAAGGGGTGAGCAGGCGGACTGCCTCGGCGGGCACCTCGGCCATGTCGGTGATGATGACGTCGGCGTCAGCTAACCACGCGTGGGGCGTCATGTCCGACTCGTAACCGATGACGGGCATGCCAGCGTCCCGCGCGGCCTCCACCCCCGCGAGGCTGTCCTCGACGACGACGCACCGGGACGGCTCGTAGCCCATCCCCTCGGCGGCATGGAGGAAGACGTCGGGCGCGGGCTTGCCGCGGACCACCTCCTCGCTGCTGAAACGCAGACGGGGCGGGAGGAGGTCGGCCAGGCCCGATCCTTCGAGCTTGTACTCGAGCGCCGCGCGCAGCGACCCCGATGCGACGCACACCTCAAGACCCGCGGCGAGGCACCCCTCAAGGGCCGCGCGGGCACCCGGGACGAGCTCAAGCTCGTCGTGGCCGGCTCGGAACTCCGCCCGGAAGCGTCGCTCCCACTCGGGGTCGAGCGGCTGCCCGTGCAGGTCGGCCAGCCGCACCCGGTTGTCGGCGTAGGCCTTACCGACGAAGGTGTCGATGATCTCCTCACGGGTCATCGACAGCCCGAGGTCCGCCGTCATCCGACCCCACGTCCGGACGTTGATCCGCTCGGAGTCGACGAGGACGCCGTCGCAGTCGAAGATCACCAGGCCGGTGCGATGAGCAGGCACGCGCCGACCCTAGCCTCTCGGTGAGGCGCGTCAGGACGCGAAGTACCGCCGCATCGTGCCCGTGTGGGCCCCGCGCATCGTCTCGACGTGGAGATCGAGGACGTCCTTGACCTTGAGCGTCGAGCCACCGGTGACGCCGACCCGGGCAACCGGGACCCCTTGCTCAGCAGCGAGGCTGACCAGCGTCGCAAGGGCCGACTCGTCGGCGACCGTGACGACCGCGCGGGCCACCGACTCCGAGAGCAGGGCCGTCACCGCGTCGACGCCGTCGCGGTCGCACACCGGTGCGAGGTCGATGCTGGCGCCGACACCCTTGCGCAGCACGGACTCCGCGAGCGCGACCGCGAGGCCGCCGTCCGAGACGTCGTGGCTGCTCGTGACGACGCCGGCCCGCACCGCGGCGACGAAGAAGTCCGCGAGCGCCTTCTCCGCGACGAGGTCCACCTGCGGGGGCAGGCCGCCGAGGTGGCCGTGGAGGGCGTGCGCCCACTCACCGCCGTCGAGCTCGTCGCGGGTCGTGCCGAGCACGACGACGGGCTGGCCGTCCCCGACGAAGCCGGCACCGACCCCCTTCGCCACGTCGTCGAGGACGCCCAGGACGCCGACCACCGGGGTGGGGTGGATCGCCGTGTCACCGGTCTGGTTGTAGAAGGAGACGTTGCCGCCGGTCACGGGGATGCCAAGCTCGAGGCAGGCGTCGAAGAGACCGGCGACCGAGCGCTCGAACTGCCACATGACGCCGGGGTCCTCCGGCGAGCCGAAGTTGAGGCAGTCGGTGACAGCCAGCGGCAGCGCGCCGGAGGTGGCGACGTTGCGGTACGACTCCGCGAGGGCCAGCTGGGCACCCGCGTAGGGGTCGAGGCGGCCGAAGCGGCCGTTGCAGTCCGTCGAGACGGCGACACCGAGGCCGCTCTCCTCGTCGATGCGCACGACCCCCGCGTCGGCAGGCATGGCCTGCTTGGTGTTGCCGAGGACGTAGCGGTCGTACTGGTCGGTGACCCACGACTTGTCGCAGATGTTCGGCGAGGCGAGCAGGTCGAGGACGACCTGACCCATCTCGTCGGCCTGCGGACGCGGCAGAGTGGCGCTCGTGTCGGCCTGGAGCGCGTCGAGCCACTCCGGCCGCTCGTAGGGACGCTCGTAGACGGGGCCGTCGTGAGCCACCGAGCGCGGAGGGACGTCGACGATGATCTCGCCGTGCCAGGTGATGACCAGCCGGCCGGAGTCCGTGACCTCACCGAGGACGGTCGCCTCGACGTCCCACTTGTCGGTGATCGCCATGAAGGCGTCGACCTGGTCGGGAGCGACGACGGCCATCATCCGCTCCTGGCTCTCGGACATGAGGATCTCCTCGGCCCGCAGCGTGGAGTCGCGAAGGGGGACCCGGTCGAGCTCGACGTTCATCCCGCCGTCGCCGGCGGAGGCGAGCTCGGAGGTCGCGCAGGACAGCCCTGCGCCGCCGAGGTCCTGGATGCCCTCGACGACACCCGCCGAGTAGAGCTCGAGGCAGCACTCGATGAGGACCTTCTCGGCGAAGGGGTCGCCGACCTGGACGGCGGGACGCTTCGTCGGTCCCCCTTCGTCGAAGGTCTCCGAGGCGAGGACAGAGACACCGCCGATGCCGTCGCCGCCGGTCTTCGCGCCGAAGAGGACGACCTTGTTGCCGACGCCGGACGCCTTGGCGAGGTGGAGGTCCTCGTGGCGGAGCTTGCCGACGCACAGGGCGTTGACGAGCGGGTTGCCCTGGTAGCAGTCGTCGAAGACGATCTCGCCGCCGACGTTCGGCAGGCCGAGGCAGTTGCCGTAGCCGCCGATGCCCTTGACGACGCCGGGCAGGACGCGCGCGGTGTCGGGGTGGTCGATGGCACCGAAGCGCAGCGGGTCCATGACTGCGATCGGGCGGGCGCCCATCGCCATGATGTCGCGGACGATGCCGCCGACGCCGGTCGCCGCGCCCTGGTAGGGCTCGACGTACGACGGGTGGTTGTGCGACTCGACCTTGAAGGTCACCGCCCAGCCCTGGCCGATGTCGATGACGCCGGCGTTCTCGCCGATGCCAGCGAGGGTCTTGCCGAGCGGGGTCTCGCTCGGCAGGTCGCCGAAGCGGCGCAGGTGTACCTTCGAGGACTTGTACGAGCAGTGCTCGGACCACATGACGGAGTACATCGCGAGCTCGGCGATCGTCGGGCGGCGGCCGAGGATCTCGCGGATGCGGGCGTACTCGTCCTCCTTGAGTCCGAGGTCGGCCCACGGCTGGTCGAGGTCGGGGGTCTCCCCCGCGTGCTGGACGGTGTCGAGACTCACTGGCTGACCACCTGCTGGAGGACGGAGGTGAAGAAGCGTCGGCCGTCGAGGCTCGGGCCGAAGCCCTCCTCGACGCAGTGCTCCGGGTGCGGCATGAGGCCGACGACGTTGCCGCGCTCGTTGGTGATGCCGGCGATGTCGCGGTAGCTGCCGTTGGGGTTGCTGCCGGTGTAGCGGAAGGCGACGCGCCCCTCCCCCTCGAGCCGGTCGAGGGTGGCCTCGTCGGCGACGAACTGGCCGTCCTGGTTCTTCAGGACGATCGTGATGTCCTCGCCCTGCTCGAACTCGTTGGTCCACGCGGTCGTTGCGTTCTCGACGCGCAGGCCCTGGTCGCGGCAGATGAAGGTGCGGTGGTCGTTCTGGATCATCGCGCCGGGCAGGAGGTGGCTCTCGCAGAGGATCTGGAAGCCGTTGCAGATGCCGAGGACCGGCATGCCCGCCTGTGCGCCGCGGACGACCTCGTCCATGACCGGCGCGAAGCGGGAGATGGCGCCCGCCCGAAGGTAGTCGCCGTAGGAGAAGCCGCCGGGGATGACGACGGCGTCGACGCCCTTGAGGTCGGCGTCGCGGTGCCACAGCGCGACGGCCTCGCCACCGCACAGGTCGACGGCACGACGGGCATCGTGGTCGTCGAGGGAGCCGGGGAAGGTGACGACGCCGATCTTCACTGGACGGAACCGGTGATCGGGGCCTGCTCGGGCTCGTCGTGGGTCAGCTCGTGGACGTCGACGACGTCCTCGATGACCGGGTTGGAGAGCAGCGTCTCGGCGGCCTGACGGGCGCGGGCGAGGTGCTCGTCGGTGACGTCGCCGTCGACGGAGAGCACGAAGCGCTTGCCCTGCCGGACGTCGGTGAAGTCCTCGAAGCCGAGCCGGGGCAGCGCCCCGCGCACGGCCTGACCCTGGGGGTCGAGGATCTCGGGCTTGAGCATGACGTCGACGACGATGCGTCCCACGTGGGTCTCCTGGGGCGAAGGGGGTGAGTCCACCGTCGATCCTAACGACGGGGGCGAAGGGCTGCCCCCTCGCCTCACCCGGTGGTCAGCCGCGCGGCTCGGAGCCAGCCTCGAGCGCCGCCGCGATGTCGGCGACCTCGTCGAGGTCGCCCTCAGCGACGGACATGACCAGCTGGAAGGCGTCCTCGTCCGCGAGGGTCACCGTGACGCCGTTCAGGTCGAGGGTGACGACGCAGGCGAGCCACCCGAGACGCTTGTTGCCATCGACGAGCGGATGGTTGCGCACGATCGAGTGCAGGATTGCTGCCGCCTTGGCGTGCAGCCCGGGATATGCCTCGTCGCCGAAGACCGTCATCGTCGGTCGCGCCGCGGCCGATGCCAGCAGACCGGGGTCACGGACGGGCCCGGCACCGAGCATCTTGGTCAGATGGAGAAGTGACTCCAGGTCGAGGAGTCGCATCAGACCGTGCCGAGCCGGTCGAGCACATCGCTCCACCGCTCGATCATCCGACGGCCGCTGTCATCGACCTCCACGGCCAGGCCGCTCCGCTCCGCCCGGTCGATGACGGCCCGACGGATGACCTCCTGACGGGACACCCCTTCGGCCTCGACGAGGGCGTCGAGGGCCGCCTCGAGGGCGCTGTCGGTGCGGAGCGTAAGAGCCATAGGAATGACGATACCACTGTGGTATCAACCCTGACAGCGCCTCCCTCACGGCAGGCGGGGGCGGGCAGCACGCGCCGCGACGAGCGCGATGGCGACGCCGACCGCGCCGACGACGACGAAGGTGGCGACCGCCTCCGAGAGCCCGAATCGGCTGGCGCTGCCCCCGAGCACGTCCCGGACGAGGAAGACCTCGACGGCGTTGACCGACTCGAGCGTCACGATGAAGGGCAGCACGGCGGCCGTCAGCGTCGCGAGCAGCGGGTGCCGGCGCAGCGCGGCGACACCGTCGAGAGGCAGCCGCACCGCCGACGGGTACGGCGATGCCGAGCAGGGCGTGATGGATGGAGATGAACGCCCCCGCCAACTCGTCGGGGACGAGCCGGGGCAGGGCGACGACCCAGGCTGAGTTGGCGAGGGCAAAGCCTGCCTGCAGGACGACCACCCCGATGGCCGTCGCCACCAGGTCGGCCCACCAGGCGAGGGCGCGCGCCGCAGCAAGCTGGACGATCGCCCGGAGACGAGCGCGGGGCTGAGGTCGATGCGGTCGGCGAGCCGACCGGCGACGCCGACGAGGAGGATCTGCGGCACCTCCAGCTCCGGCAAGGCCGGACGAAGGGGGTACCGGTCAGGAGGCGTTCCACTCCGCGGCGAAGGGAGTCTCCCACTCGGACCACGGCTTGACCGTGTCTCGCCAGCTCACCACACTCGGGTCCTCCTGCTCCTCGTACCCAGGGGCGTGATTCCAGGAGGCGTCGAGCTCGGTCCGCCGGGGGCCACAGACGAGGTTGAGGGCCTCCCGGAAGGTCGCCCCGTACTCGACGACGAGCGCCGCGACCTGCCCGGCAAGGTTCTCCCGCCGCGCCGCGTCCAGGTCGACGACCATGACGTTGGTGTCGAAGGTCGCGAACTCGCCCGGGTGCAGTCGGTGAGCGGCGATGAGGAAGTCGAGCGCCTTGACGTTGTCATCGCCCTGCCGGCCGGAGACGCGCCGGATGAGCTCGAGGCCGCTCTGGCGGCCGCGGTGGCGGTCGGCGGTGGCGATGACCATCGACGTCCCGTCGGGCTGCAGTGCGCCCAGCGTGGCGAGGTCGTCACGCACGAGGGCCGCCGCGGGCAGGAAGACCGCCTGACGGACGTCGGGCAGCGCCGCAGCAACCACCGCGAGCGTCAGCTCGTGCTGCCGCGCCGGTGTGAGGCGCCCCAGAGCCTTGACGGCGGTCTCGTCGACCTCGACCCAGCGCACCGGGAGCGGGAGGTCCTCGGCGAGGAGCGCCTGCCGCTCGGCAGGGGTCGTGGTCGCGCCGACCGCCCAGATCGCGACCGGGGCGGAGGCGTGCGCAGCGATGGACCGGACGAGCCGCGGCAGGTGCTTCGCCTCGCCCTTGCGGACGTCGACGACGACGTGGACGGCGTCGCCGTCCGGCCCCTCCGAGGCATCCGCCCCCTTCGCCGGCACGAGGCCCGCCACGGTGCCAGGGTCGAGCACCGGCAGCTCCTTGCTGGCGAGGAGATCGTCGGCCTCGGCCATGGCCGGTGCGCAGATCTCCCGCCACCGCGCGTACACCTCGTCCTCGGAGGCGCCCGACGCGATCGTCTGCAGCATCGTGGAGGCCTTGTCGAGGATCCCCTGACGGATCCGCTCGAAGTCCGCGTCCGTGGTGTCGATCAGCCCGCCGAAGCGGTTGTCGGACCGGTTCTTCGGCAGGAAGGTGACCTGCGACCCGACCGAGCGCGCGGGCAGGAAGCAGTGCAGCCGCGAGGTGACGACCTTGTCGTACTCGAGGTGGTAGTGGGAGACCCACTCACGGGCCAGCCGCAAGTTCTCGACGAAGGAGAGGTCCCGGATCCCGGTCTGCACCTGCGTGCGAGACAGGCCCGGTCCCGTCTGGGGCGAATCGACGTACACGGTGGCATCTCGCGTGTCCTCGCCGTCCCGGCGGAAGACCGTGTCGACCGTGGTCGTCATGCAGCCGGAGAAGAAGGCGGGGACACCCACGGACCGGAGCAGAGCGACGGTCTGCCAATCCCTGCACCCCACCGGCGCATACCGCTGCAGGTACTCGACGGCCTCCGGGGTCAGCATCGCCGGGAAGCGGACGTGGAAGGAGAGGATGATCGGGCGCACGTTGTCGTGGAAGGGGAGCGCGAAGCCCTGGCCGAACATGTGGTGCATGAACCAGCCGAAGGTCAACGCCCAGGTGCGCTCGGGCACGGCCTGCAGGGGGTTGCTGTCCCGGTTGAGCTCGAAGAGGTTGAGGGTGGCGGACTCCCCGTCGACGAGGCGCTCGGTCTTCGTTGAGCGACGCAGCTCCCCGGCGAGCTCGACGAGGTCCGGGTCCCCGGTGAAGGTGAAGTTCTGCTGACGGACGACGTGCCCCATCGAGGCGATGGTCTGGATGTAGTCGCCGATGTTGCGGGAGGCGATGTCAGGCTGGTCGTAGCCGATGACCCCGAAGTTGATCGCCCCGGGGACCTGCGCGATCTCTGCCCGCTTCGGGCCCTCTGGGAGCCAGGTCGCCAGCCGGGCGAGCTCTTTGTGGACGTTCTTCGACATCGACGAGGCCGGCCGGCCCTGCGCCTCACGGATGAGGACCTCGCTCTGGTCGTACAGCCCTCGGGCCAGGGCCTTCTGGGCGACGCGGAGCAGCGTCGCGCCGTTCCAGTCACGGTGACGGTCGGACGCGAGGTCCGCGTCGAGGATCGAGGAGGCCTCATCGCCGAGCGCGCCGAAGGCCGCCGCGTAGAGGTCGTTGGCCACCGGGTCCGCGGCAGGCGTCCCGGCGATCTCGGAGAAGACCTCCCACGCCTTGGCCGGCCCAGAGCTGTTGAGCAGGGCGACGCCGAGGACCGCGGCCCCCATGGCCCGCGTCTCGGGCCGTGACCGGAGGGCATGACCGACGGATACAGCCTTGTCACGCTCGCCATCCTTGACGAGCGTCCGGACGTCTGACAGGACGGCCTCGTCCAGCGCGCCACCCCGCGCCAGCTGATGGGTCACCCGCCGAGCCCTCGCGGCGCGGGCGGCCGTGACCTTGCGCCGGACGGCCGCCTCGGTCGGCGGGGTCGTCCCTTCACCGTTGCCGGGAGAGTCCGCCTCGGGGAACACCCGCTCGAGCGCTCGGTAGCCATGGACGAAGGCGTCCTGAGCCTTGCTCGTGCCGGCCACCCGGGCGACGGTGGGCATCGCGCGCTCGGCCGCGGGTCGCAGGGCCGCCTTCAGACGCCTCTTGAGAGGGGGAAGGATCGGGTCGAACGACCGGCGAGTTGGAGTCATGGTGTGCGGCTTCGCCTTCGCTGGATGCTGGGGAACTCGAACGTCTGAGGGTACCGAGCACGGCCGCGGATCCCTCAACGGCGCGAGGTAGCCGCCTCGGTCGATCCTTCCTCGAGAGCCTCTGCGATGTCGCCGACGACGGCGTGGTTGCGGGCGGACCCGGTTGTCGCGGCGTGGCCGCACAAACCGCGCTCGGGCACGGAAATAGCGCGGTCATTCCCGGGATTCCCGGCCCGGGCAGTGGATCCTGGCCTGGGTCAGGGGGCGAAGTCGGCCCCCGTGAGCCGCTCGTAGGCCTCGACGTACTTCGCGCGGGTCTGCTCGACGACGTCTGCCGGCAGCGCGGGCGGCTCGTCGCCCGAGGCCTTGTCCCAGCCCGACGCGGGCGAGGTGAGCCAGTCGCGGACGTACTGCTTGTCGAAGCTCGGCTGCGGTCGCCCCGGCTCCCAGCCGTCCGCCGGCCAGAAGCGCGAGGAGTCGGGGGTCAGCACCTCGTCGGCGAGGACGATCTCGCAGTCGGCGCCGCGCTCCCGGATCGCGCCGCGGACGTCCTCGCCCTCGCGCAGGTCGAGCCCCCGGAGGCCGAACTCGACCTTGGTGTCGGCGAGCAGGATGCCGCGCTCGGCGGCGATCGCGTTGCCTCGCGCGAGGATCGCGACGGTGAGCTCTCGGACGCGCTCGGCGAGCGCGGGACCGATCTCGGCCACGACCCCTTCGAAGGGGATCGGCTCGTCGTGCTCGCCGACGGGCGCCTTGGTCGATGGGGTGAAGATCGGCTCCGGCAGGCGCGAGCCGTCGACGAGCCCCTCGGCCAGGGCGACCCCGGACACCGACCCGCTGGCCCGGTACTCCGACAGCCCACCGCCGGTGAGGTAGGCGCGGGCGACGCACTCGACGGGCAGCATGTCGAGCCGCTCGACGAGCACGGCCCGCCCGGCCACAGCCTCGGGTACGTCCGTGGAGACGACGTGGTGGGGCACGAGGTCGGCGAGCTGGTCGAACCACCACAGCGACATCTGGGTGAGCACCGCGCCCTTGTCCGGGATCGGGGTGTCGAGGACGAAGTCGTACGCGCTCAGCCGGTCGCTCGCGACGAGCAGCAGCTGGTCACGACTGGGGCTGCCCGACTCGTCGAGCGGGGCGTAGAGGTCGCGGACCTTGCCGGAGTAGACGTGGGCGTATCCGGGCAGCTCGAGCGTCATGCGCTCATCCTCCCAGGCGCCGAAGGCGTCGGGGTCAGCCCTTCGACTTCCGCTTCGAGGTGCCGAGCTCGGACGCACGGTCGGGCACGTAGGTCTGCGAGGTGCGCGGGGGCCGGGTGTACCCGACCGGGGCCGGGCGCTCGGGCACCGAGGGGACGTCGGGGGTGACCGGCTCCCACGGGATGCTCTCGAGCAGGTGCGAGATGACGTTGAGGCGCGAGGCCCGCTTGTCCTCGGACTCCACGACGTACCACGGCGACTGCGACCGGTCTGTCGAGGCGAACATCCGGTCCTTGGCCTGGGAGTACGCCTCCCACCGGGTGATGGACTCGAGGTCCATGGGCGAGAGCTTCCACTGCCGCATGGGGTCGCCGTGCCGCGAGCGGAAGCGGGCCTCCTGCTCGACATCGGAGACCGAGAACCAGTACTTGCGCAGGATGATCCCGTCGTCGATGAGCATCTGCTCGAAAATCGGCGCCTGGATGAGGAAGCGCTCGTACTCCGCGTCGGTGCAGAAGCCCATGACCCGCTCGACGCCGGCCCGGTTGTACCAGGAGCGGTCGAAGATGACGATCTCGCCGGCGGCGGGCAGCTGCTCGACGTAGCGCTGGAAGTACCACTGCGTCTTCTGGCGGTCCGACGGGGCCGGGAGCGCGACCACCCTGGCCACCCGGGGGTTGAGGTACTGGGTGATCCGCTTGATCGCCGAGCCCTTGCCGGCGGCGTCGCGGCCCTCGCACACGATGACCACGCGGGCGCCGGTGGCCTTGACCCACTCCTGCATGTTGACGAGCTCGGCCTGGAGGCGCTCAAGCTCCTGCTCGTAGAGCGCCTTGTCGACGCGGGGGGTGCCGTTCGCGGTGGTCTTGGCCATGCCCCCCATCGTCCCACCACCTCGCCGGCTGGCGAAGGGGGTGGGCTGCGTCAGACCCGGATCTCGCCGCGGGCGGCCCGCAGCGCGATGTCGGTGCGGTGGTGGCTGCCGTCGAGGTCGACCCGCTCGACTGCGGCGTAGGCCCGGTCGCGGGCCTGGGTGAGATCGTCGCCGAGGGCGACGACCGAGAGCACCCGCCCGCCGGCACTGACGAGGGTGCCGTCCTCCCCCTTCGCCGTGCCGGCGTGCAGGACGTAGGCGTCGTCGCCGACCTCGTCGAGACCGCAGATCGGGTCGCCGGTCGACGGGGAGGCCGGGTAGCCGGCCGCCGCGACGACGACCGTCACCGCCGCCTCGTCGCGCCACCGCAGCGGCTCGACCTCGTCGAGCCGCCCCTCCGCAGCAGCGAGCAGCAGCCCACCGAGCGGCGTCTCGAGGCGCGCGAGGACGGCCTGGGTCTCGGGGTCGCCGAAGCGCACGTTGAACTCGATGACCCGTGGACCGCGGGCGGTCAGGGCCAGACCGACGTACAGGACCCCGACGAAGGGAGTGCCGCGTCGCGCCATCTCGTCGACGACGGGCTGGGCGATGGTCCGCACGACCTCGTCGACAAGCCCGTCCGGGGCCCAGTCGAGCGGGGAGTAGGCGCCCATGCCGCCGGTGTTCGGCCCTTCGTCGCCGTCGAAGACGCGCTTGAAGTCCTGGGCGAGGTCGAGCGGGACGACACGCTCGCCGTCGCAGATGCAGAAGAGCGATGCCTCGGGGCCGTCGAGGTACTCCTCGACGACGACCTGGGCATCGCCCCCCTTCGCCAGGCAGGCCAGCCCGTGCTCGAGCGCCGCCGCCCGGTCCTCGGTGACGACGACGCCCTTGCCGGCGGCGAGTCCGTCGTCCTTGACGACGAAGGGGGCGCCGAAGGCGTCCAGGGCGCGGGCCAGCTCCGCCTCGGTCCGGGCGACCTCCGCGTGACCGGTCGGCACCCCCGCTGATGCCATGACCTCCTTCGCGAAGGCCTTGCTCCCCTCGAGCGTCGCCGCTTGACCGCTGGGGCCGAAGCAGGCGATGCCGGCCTCACGCACCGCATCGGCGACCCCGGCGACGAGGGGGGCCTCCGGGCCGACGACGACGAGTTCGACCGCGTGCTCCCGCGCCAGCGCGACGACCGCCGCCGCGTCGGTGGCCTCGACCGGGACGCACAGCGCGTCGAGGTCGATGCCCGGGTTGCCGGGAGCGGCGATCACGGTGTCGACCTCAGGGTCAGACATGAGGGAGCGGACGAGCGCGTGCTCGCGCGCCCCGGAACCGATGACGAGTGCCTTCACGCTGCAGAGCCTATGGGTGGAGCCTGACGACCGGGGACGCGGAAGGACAGAGGTGCAAGCCGGAAGAAGGGTGGGGCGCAGAGGATCCGGCAGGCAGGGGGTGACCGCCGGCTCAACTCTGCGCCCCCGCGATCATGAGGTCAGGGGGGGGACACCTCACGCTCGCGATCGGCACGAATGCCGATAGATGAGATTTTCACCAATTAGCAGCCACCGATGCAAGCCATGCCCTGGCGGCCTACCGCCTATGTCGGGTAGCCGCCATAATGGTGGGGTGCGACTCCCCGAACCCCTGGGTGACCCGATCACCACGATCGACTTCCCCGTCCCCGAGGAACGCCTCACCGGCTACTACCTCCACCTCATCCAGGACCCTTCGGCGACGCGGCAGTCCCTCGTGACTGCCGGCAACGACCCGCGCGCGGTCGACCTCGCGCTGCAGGTCCTCGCGCACCGCGGCCTCGTGGAGCGCCGAACCGACGGACGCCTCGAGGTCGCACCGCCTGAGCCGGCGCTCAATGCCTTCACCGCCGAGGTCGAGCGGCAGGTCCGCCGGGTGCGGGCGTCGGCCCCCCAGCTGGCCCAGATGCACCGACGGGTCCGCGAGCAGGTGGATGCCCGCCACAACCCGCTGCAAGCGACATCTCTCGGGTCGATCGCCGAGATCCGCGCAGCCGGAGTCGCTCTCGTCGCCGACGCCGAGGAGTCGGTGCTCGCGATGCGCGCCTACGGTGAGCACATCGTCCAGATGCTGACGGCGTCCGGCATCGACCACGACTCCCCGAACCTCACCAGCTCGGGCCGGCCCCTCCGATACCTCGCCGTCTACGACACCCGCCTCCTCGAGCTCGACGGCGTGCTCGAGGTGCTGCGGCGCCGGCAGGCCGCCGGTGAGCAGGTCCGACTGGTCCGCGACCTGCCGTTGTCGGTCACCGTGGTCGACGGCATCTCCGGGATCATCGACCTGACGAACATCGACCCGAGCGGCGCTGGATCTGCCTCCGTATGGCACAGCCCCTTCATCGCGGGCATGACGGCCCTCGTCGAGGGCTTCCACCGCCGCGGAGTGCCCCTGCCCGAGGAGGACCGCGGCGGGTCGACCCCGGTGGCCGAGCGGGACCGGATGATCATCACCCTGCTCGGCGCCGGCGCCTCGGACGCCATGGTCGCTCGGCAGCTCGGCGTGAGCGTCCGGACGGTTGAGCGGCGGGTCCGGACCCTCATGGACCAGCTCGAGGCAGGGTCGCGGATGCAGCTCGGGATCGAGGCCGTGCGCCGGGGCCTCATCCCGGCCAACTAGACTCGACCGTCGCCCGCGACCGCGGGCCGTCCCCGACGAAGGCAGCAGAGCAGGACATCGTGTCGGACAGCCCCACCAGGCCCTCGATCAGCGAGGTCCCGCCGCAGGTCGCCGCCGAGATCGCGACCGAGCAGGCGCACCTCGACCGGGTCCACGCCGAGCTCGTCAAGGCCGAGTCGCGCGCCGGGCTCGTCGCGACGGACGGCATGTCGCGGGGCCGCACCGACCGGACGGGCGACGTCCGCGACGAGGAGATGTCGGGGCTCTTCGAGCGCGACGCGCTCGTCTACACCGCCGCACGCCGGCTCGCGTCGCTGGAGCACCAGCACGAGGGACTCGTCTTCGGGCGGCTCGACATCGACCACGGCGACGAGATGGCGGCGCAGGACCGCGAGGTCCGCTACGTCGGCCGGCTCGGCGTGCGGGACGACGACTACGAGCCGCTCGTCATCGACTGGCGGGCGCCGGCCGCGTCACCCTTCTACCGGGCGACCCCCGTCGAGAATCTCGGTGTCATCCGACGCCGGGTGCTCCGCTCGCGCGACGACGTCGTCGTCGGCGTCGAGGACGACCTCATGGTCCCCGAGGCCCCTGACGACATCGTCGTCGTCGGCGACGGTGCTCTGCTCGCCGCACTGACCCGAGCCCGAGGCACCCGGATGCGCGACATCGTCGCAACGATCCAGGCTCACCAGGACGAGGCCATCCGGGCCAGCGACCGTGGGGTCACCGAGATCACCGGCGGGCCCGGCACCGGCAAGACCGTCGTCGCCCTGCACCGCGCCGCCTACCTGCTCTACGCCGACCGACGCCGCTACGAGAGCGGCGGGATCCTCGTCGTCGGCCCCTCCGCCGCGTACACCGCCTACATCGAGCGCGTCCTGCCCTCCCTCGGCGAGGACTCCGTGTCGCTGCGGGCGCTCGGCGACCTCGTCGACGCCATCGACACCTCCCGGCTCGACACCCCGGAGGTCGCTGCGATCAAGGGATCCCTGCGCATGCGGACCGTCGTCGCGCGGCTGCTTGAGGAGCCGGTACCCGACGCACCGACCGAGCTGCGCGCCTTCGTCGCCGGCGTCGCGGTGCGCATCGACGCCGACCGGCTCGCCTCGATCCGCCGCCAGGTGCTCCGCGACCGCACCCGCAACCAGGGCACGAAGGCCGCCCGCGAGCTGCTCGCCGAGGCCGCCTGGGCCTCGCACCGGGAGGGCGACCGCGACGAGTTCCTCGACGCCTTTGACGACTCGCTGGCCGTCGACGCCTTCATGGAGGCGTGGTGGCCGCAGGTCGACCCGCGGCAGGCGCTCCTGTGGCTCGCCGACACCGAACGGTCCTACCGGGTGACGCAAGGGGTGCTCTCCCAGGGTGACGCCGCCGCCTTCGCCCACTCCATGCGCGAGGCGCTCGAGCTCGGCACGTGGAGCGTCGGGGACGTCGCGATCATCGACGAGCTGTCGGTCCGGCTCGGGGTCGTCGAGGACGCCCCCGAGGAGGAGCGCGGCTTCTTCGAGATCGACGAGCTCGACGCCCGCGCGGCAGACCGTGAGCTGACGACGATGGGGTCCTCGACGACCCGGCGGGCGGTAGAGACCGCGGTGACACCGACGCAGGCCCTCGAGCGGCTGCTGCACGGCCGCATCGACCGTCCCGGCAGCTACGCGCACGTCCTTGTCGACGAGGCCCAGGACCTCTCCCCCATGCAGTGGCGGATGGTCGGTCGTCGGGGGCGGCGGGCGTCGTGGACCGTCGTCGGCGACGCGGCGCAGGCGTCGTGGAGCGATGCGCAGGAGGCACGCGCGGCGCGGGACGAGGCCTTCGGGTCGAACGAGCGCCGCCGCTTCCACATGCGCACGAACTACCGCAACGCGCGCGAGATCTTCGACTACGCCCGCGACGTCATCCTCCCCGTGGTGCCCGACGCCGACATCCCCGAGGCCGTGCGCGAGACGGGCGTCGCGCCGGTCGAGCTCCGCTTCGGCGACGCGCTCGACACGAGCGCGCCGAGCGTCGGCGAGGCTGCTCGGGAGGCCGTTCGCGCGCTGCTCGACGAGGTCGACGGGTCGATCGCGGTCATCACCCCTGCCCGGCACGCCGCGCGGGTCGCGGACCTGATCGACCACGAGAGCGGCCGCGTCGTCGTCCTCGACCCGATGTCGACGAAGGGCCTGGAGTGGGACGCCACCGTCGTCGTCGACCCCGACGCGATCGTCGCCGAGTCACCCGGCGGCGCGCGAGTGCTCTACGTCGCCCTGACCCGGGCCGCCCACCGGTTGACGGTCCTGCGCCCGACGGCCTGAGCACCCCCCCCTTCACCGGACGTGGCGAAGGGGTGACCCAGGCACGACGTCCTGCGGGTCACCCCCTTCGAAGGAGATGGGAGCGGTCAGCCGGACGTGCGGCGGAACATCTGCTGGGCCCCGGAGGTCTCCGCGCGGTGGCTGGTGCGCACCGTCCGGTCAGCGTGTCGCCCGGCCCCGGGGCACGCAACGGCTTTTCCCTCGCCGGTAGAGTGAGGTGGTTGTCCGACGAGCACCGAGGAGACATCACATGCCGGCGATCGTGCTGGTCGGAGCCCAGTGGGGCGACGAGGGCAAGGGCAAGGCCACCGACCTCCTGGGCCGCGACGTCGACTACGTCGTGAAGTTCAACGGCGGCAACAACGCTGGCCACACCGTCGTCATCGAGGGTGAGAAGTACGCGCTGCACCTGCTGCCGTCCGGGATCCTCTCGCCCAACTGCACGCCAGTCATCGGCAACGGAGTCGTCGTCGACCTCGAGGTGCTCTTCCACGAGCTCGACGGACTG
>JBHWMJ010000161.1:0-14744 GCA_043423105.1 Marihabitans sp. | reverse complement strand
AGCCGCTCGTCCACAAGGCGGATCGGCGTGTCTCGAAGGGCGTCGTCGCTGCTCAGGGCGCCACGAAGGGCGTCGCACCACTGCCTGACGTGCTCCGCGGCGGGCCCTTCGGTCCCGTCGAGCGAGCGCGGCAGGCCGACGACTATCTCGATCGCCTCGTGCTCCACGACGAGCCGGAGGAGATCGTGCACGTCCCGCCCGCCCTCGAGATCACGCTCGAGCGTCACGAGCGGTGTCGCCAGGACACCGTCCGGGTCGCACGTGGCGACCCCGACCCGGGCCGATCCGACGTCGACCCCGAGCCGGCGGCCCGTCCTCACCTGCGGGCCGCTCAGGAGCCCCCGCCGATCTCTCGCTCGACGGCCGCCAGCGCGTCGCTGACCTTGCTCGCATCAGCGCCACCGCCCTGGGCGATGTCGTCCTTGCCGCCGCCACCACCACCAAGGGTCTGCGCGGCGACGCGCACGAGCGCGCCGGCCTTGATGCCCCGGCCGCGAGCGGCCTCGTTCGTCGCGACGACCACGACCGGCTTGGCCCCGCCGTCACCGGTGAGGGCGACGACGACCGGGCGCTCCTCGCCAAGCTGGCCCCGGGTGTCGAGGACCATCCGGCGGACGTCATCGGCAGCGCCGCCGGCGATGTTCGCGGCGACGACGGTGACCCCGCCGACGTCCTTCGCCTGGTCGGTGAGCGACCCCGCCGCCGCGGCCACCTGCTCGCGACGCATCTTCTCGAGCTCGCGCTCGGTCTCGCGCAGCCGGGCGACGAGCTCGGAGACGCGCTCCGGCAGCTGCGGGCCCGGGGCCTTGACGATCTCGGAGAGCTCGGCGACGAGCGCCCGCTCGGTCGCGAGGTAGGACAGCGCGTTCATGCCGACGAAGGCCTCGACGCGTCGCACGCCGGACCCGACGGATGACTCACCGGTGAGCGTGATCGCGCCGATCTGCGCCGAGCGCCGGACGTGGGTGCCACCGCAGAGCTCGCGGGACCACGGGCCGCCGATCTCGACGACCCGGACGAGCTCGTCGTAGGTCTCGCCGAAGAGCGCGAGCGCGCCCTGCTCCCGGGCCTCGGGCAGCGTCATGAAGGACGCCGATACGGGCAGGTCGTCGCGGACCGCGAGGTTGGCGACGTGCTCGATCTCGGCGCGGGCGTCGGCGGAGAGCGCCTGGTTCCACGCGAAGTCGAGCCGCAGGTAGCCCGGCTTGTTGTACGAGCCGGACTGAAGCGCGGACGGGCCGAGCACCTGACGCAGCGCAGCGTGGACAACGTGGGTGCCGGAGTGCGCCTGGCACGCGTCGATCCGCCACTGCGGGTCGACCTCGGCCTCGACCTCGGTGCCCACTCGCAGCGGGCCGGTGACGACCTCGACCGTGTGCGCGACGAGGCCCTTCACGGGACGCTGCACGTCCTTGACGACGAGGTGGCTGCCGTTGCCGCCGATGATGCCCGCGTCGGCGATCTGGCCGCCGGACTCGGCGTAGAAGGGGGTGCGGTCGAGGACGACCTGACCGGACTCGCCCGGCATGAGCTCCTCGACCCGCTGGCCGTCGCGGACGAGACCGACGACCCGAGCCTGCGAGGTCAGCTCCTCGTAGGCTCGCCAGTCGGTGGCGCCCAGGGCACGAAGGTCCTTCCAGACCTCGGTATTGGCGTGGCCGCCCTTCTTCGCCTTGGCGTCGGCCTTGGCCCGCTGCCGCTGCTCGTCCATGAGCGTGACGAAGCCCTCGCGGTCGACGGACAGGCCCTGCTCGGCGGCCATCTCGAGGGTGAGGTCGATCGGGAAGCCGTAGGTGTCGTGGAGCTTGAAGGCGTCCCCGCCGGAGAGGGTGGTGCCGCCCGCTCCCTTCGTCGTCGTGACCGCGCTGTCAAGGATCTGGGTGCCCTGGGCGAGGGTGCGGCGGAAGGCCTCCTCCTCGGCGTAGGCGATCTGGGCGATCCGGTCGAATCCGTTGCGCAGCTCGGGATAGGAGGCGCTCATCTTCTCCATCGAGACCGGCAGCAGGTGCGGCAGCGCGGGCTCCTCGAAGCCGAGCAGCCGCATGGAGCGCACGGCACGACGGAGCATGCGGCGCAGGACGTAGCCACGACCCTCGTTGCCGGGGGTCACGCCGTCACCGATGAGCATGAGCGAGGAGCGGATGTGGTCGGCGACGACGCGCAGCCGCACGTCGTCGGGGTGGGACTCCCCCGCTGTCTTCGCGCCGGTCGCGCCGTAGGTCTTGCCGGTCATCTCGGCCGCCTTGGTCAGGACCGGATAGACCTCATCGATCTCGTACATGTTGTCGACGCCCTGGAGGATGCTCGCGATCCGCTCCAGGCCCATGCCGGTGTCGACGCTCTGCGCGGGCAGCGGCCCGGCGACGTCGAAGTCGTCCTTCGCCCGCACCGCGGAGAGGTCGAACTGCATGAAGACGAGGTTCCAGACCTCCATGTAGCGGTCCTCGTCGACCTCCGGACCACCCTCGGCGCCGTACTCGGGTCCGCGGTCGTAGAAGATCTCCGAGCACGGGCCGCCGGGACCGGGCACGCCCATGTGCCAGTAGTTGTCCTTCTTGCCGCGACGCACGACGCGCTCGGCGGGGATCTCGGTCAGCTCGACCCACAGGCCGGCGGCCTCGTCATCGTCCTCGTAGACAGTCGCCCAGAGACGGTCCTTCTCCAGGCCGTAGCCGCCCTCGTCCTGCGGGGTGGTGAGCAGCTCCCAGGCGAAGGCGATGGCGTCGCGCTTGAAGTAGTCGCCGAAGGAGAAGTTGCCGTTCATCTGGAAGAACGTGCCGTGGCGCGAGGTCTTGCCGACCTCGTCGATGTCACCGGTGCGGACGCACTTCTGGACGCTCGTCGCGCGCTTCCACGCGGGGGTCTCCTGGCCTAGGAAGTACGGCTTGAAGGGGACCATGCCGGCGTTGACGAAGAGGAGGTTGGGGTCCTCGTGGATCAGCGGCGCGGAGGGCACCACGGTGTGACCCTTGCTCTCGAAGAAGGTCAGCCAGCGGCGCCGGATCTCGGCGGTGTCCATCGCGGTATTCACCCCGGCACCCTATCCGGGCGAGCTCAGCGGGACCGAAGCCGTTTGCGCAGCCAGGACCACCGCTCCTGGAGCCGCGCCTCGAAGCCCCGGTCCGTCGGCCGGTAGTAGGAGCGGTCGGCGAGCTCGGAGTCGAGCTCGTCCGGCAGGTACTGCTGGGCGGCAACCCCGTCGGGCTCGTCGTGGGCGTAGACGTACCCGGCGACCTTCTGGCCGCCGGAGGCGGCCGCGGCTCGATCGGCGGCCTGGGTGTAGCCGCTTCCGCGAAGGGGTGCGGGCACCGGCCCGACCTTGCCGGCCCGGACGTCGGCGATCGCCTCGTTGATGCCGGTGTAGGCCGCGTTGGACTTCGGGGCGAGGGCGTTGTGGACCACGGCCTGGGCGAGGATGATCCGGGCCTCGGGCATGCCGATCTGGGCGACGGCGTGCATGGCCGCCACGGCGGTCTGCAACGCCGTGGGGTCACCCATGCCGACGTCCTCGGAGGCGGCGATGACGATGCGCCGGGCGATGAAGCGAGGGTCCTCCCCAGCCTCGAGCTGGCGGGCGAGGTAGTGCAGGGCGGCGTCGACGTCCGAGCCCCTCATCGACTTGATGAAGGCCGAGGCGACGTCGTAGTGCTGGTCGCCCGTCTTGTCGTAGCGCACCGCGGCCCTGGCCACGGCCTGCTCGACGTGAGCGAGGCTGATCGGCACCGTCGCCTCGGCGTCGAGCACGACCCCGGCGTCGTCCTGGGCCACCCCCGCAGCCGCCTCGAGGCTCGTCAGCGCTCGCCGGGCATCGCCTCCGGCCACCGCGACGAGGTGGTCGCGGGCCTCCTCGGCGAGCTCGTACTCCCCCGCCAGTCCCCGCTCGTCCGCGACGGCCGCGTCGATGACCTGCTCGACGTCTCCCTTCGTCAGGGACTCCAGGGTCACGAGGATCGAGCGCGACAGCAGCGGCGCGATGACGGAGAACGACGGGTTCTCGGTCGTCGCGGCCACGAGGACGACCTCACGGTTCTCGACACCCGGGAGCAGCGCGTCCTGCTGCGCCTTGGTGAATCGGTGGATCTCGTCGAGGAAGAGCACGGTCTGGCGCCCGTACATCGACCGATTGGTCGCGGCGCGCTCCATGACGGCACGGACGTCCTTGACCCCTGCGGTGACCGCCGACAGCTCGACGAAGTCGCGGTCGGCCGCGGTCGCGACGAGGTGCGCCAGCGTGGTCTTGCCGGTGCCGGGCGGCCCCCAGAGGATCGCGGACATCGGGCCGGCGGCGCCGCCGGCGCCCTCGACGAGGCGGCGAAGGGGTGAGCCGGGCCGCAGCACCTCGTCCTGCCCCCGGACCTCCTCGAGGGTGCGCGGACGCATCCGGACGGCGAGCGGCGCGCGAAGGTCGGCCGATGAGGTGAATCCGTCCTCGCCGTCGGCCGAGGTGAAGAGATCGCTGTCCGCCACAGGTGGCAGGCTAGTCCTCGTGCCGTCCCACGCCTCACCCCGTCGACCGCTGCTCGAACGGTGGGGCCGCCTCGTCGGGAGGCACCCGCGCAGCGTCTCGCTGCTGTGGCTCGCCGCCGTCCTCGTGTCCTTCGGGCTGGCCCTGGGCGCCTTCGGCAACCAGGCACTCTTCGACCGCCTGCACAGCAGCGACATCGAGGCCCCGGGTGAAGCGTCGACCGCCCGTGAGCTGCTCACCGAGGCGGGGGGCGGCGACTTCGCCGACGACAGCCTCATCGTGCGCGACGTCGACCTCACCGTCCCGTCCGTGCAGCTCCGGGTCGGCCAGGCCCTCGAGCGCATCAACGAGATCCCCGGCGTGTCCGGGGTCGTCAACCCGCTCCTCTTCCCAGACGGCCCGGACAGCCCGCAGGCCCGGCCCTTCCTCCGCGATGCCGGCAGCGGGGGCGTCGACATGCTCACCGTCGTCCAGTACGACCCCGGGCTCGACGACGAGGCCCTCGACCGGGCCCGCGACTCCGTCGACGTCGAGCTCACCCAGATCGCGACCGGCTCGCAGGGCTCGGAGTCGAGCCGCGGCAGCGTCAAGGACCTCGTCGACGCGGTCATCGGGCAGGTCGCGACGGACATGAAGAAGGGCGAGGGTGCCGCCCTGCCTGTCTCGTTCGTCGTCATGGTCATCGTCTTCGGCGGCTTCCTCGCCGCAGGCCTGCCGATCGCCGGTGCCATCGCCTCGATCGCCGGGGCACTGGCGGCCCTGCTCGGCTTCTCGCACCTGCTCGACCTCGACGTGACCGTCGTCAACATCGTCACCGTGCTCGGGCTCGGCCTGTGCATCGACTACGGCCTGCTCGTCGTCAGCCGGTTCCGTGAGGAGCTGAGGGCCGACCTCGCCGGGGCACCGGCCAGCACCCTGACCAGGGACCAGGTCGTCGAGGCGACCGGCCGCACGCTCGACCGGGCCGGCCGCACCGTCGTCTTCTCGGCCGTCACCGTTGCGGTCTCGCTCGTCGGCCTGATGTTCTTCCCGTCCCCCTTCATGCGGGCGTCCGGGGCCGCAGGCATCAGCGTCGTGCTCCTGGCGCTCGGTGTCGCGATCTCGCTCATCCCGGCGCTGTGCGCCCTCTCCGCCCGGCGCCTGCTGCGCAAGGGCACCGAGTCCGCCCCCGACGAAGGGCTCTTCAGCCGCCTAGCCCGAGTCGTCCAGCGAGCCCCCTGGGCGGTCATCGCCGTCACGCTCGCCGTGCTCGTCACGCTGGCGCTCCCCTCGCTGCGCCTGCAGATGACCTCCTCGGGCGCTGCACTCCTGCCGACCTCCGCGCCGGAGCGCCAGTTCTTCGAGGACCTCGCGCGGGACTTCCCCGAACTGGCCAGCCCCCAGGTCTCCCTCGTGACGACGGCACCCCGCGCGGAGGTCGAGCAGTGGGTCCGCGACGAGGCCCCCGCCCTGCCGGAGGTCACCCACGTCAACGACGTCGAGACGGTCGGCACGACCCCGGACGGACGGACGGTGCTCTCCGTCGGGCTGCACACCGAGGACATCGACGCGACCGGCCCTGGAGCGCGGGCGCTCGTGGACGCGCTCCACGCCGACCGGCCACCCTTCGAGGCCTCGATCGGTGGCCAGGCCTCCGGCTTGAAGGACTTCCAGGACTCCATCGTCGAGCGGGCGCCCCTGGCGGTGCTCACCGTCGTCCTCGCGACCTTCGTGCTCCTCTTCCTCATGACCGGCTCCGTCGTCATCCCGATCAAGGCGCTGCTCATGAACGTCGTGAGCCTCGGCGCCTGCATCGGAGCCCTCGTCTGGGTCTTCCAGGACGGCAACCTCCAGGGGCTGCTCCGCTTCGACTCGGTCGGCGGGGTCGAGGCCGCCATCCCGGTCATGGCCATCGCCTTCGGCTTCGGACTGTCGATGGACTACGAGGTCTTCCTCCTCGCGCGGATCGTCGAGCTCCACGAGCGCGGGGTCGCCACCGACGAGGCGGTCCGGCTCGGGCTGCAGCGCAGCGGCCGCATCATCACCAGCGCCGCGCTGCTCATGATCATCGTCTTCTCCGGCTTCGTCGCCGCCCAGGTCCTCGCGATCAAGGAGACCGGCGTCGCGCTCGTCCTGGCGATCGCTATCGACGCCACCCTCGTGCGGATGCTGCTCGTCCCGGCGACGATGAGCGTCCTCGGCGAGTGGAACTGGTGGGCCCCGCGCTGGATGAAGAGCCTGCACGCGCGTTACGGCATCACCGAGTGACCGTCGCGGCCCTGACGAAGGGGGACCTCCTCGCCCTCGCCGGAGACCACCCGGTCGTCGAGTGCGAGGTCGATGCGTCGTCGACGCGCAGCGTGGGTCTGCGGTCGGAGACGGGCTGGGCAGCCCTCGTCCTGCGTCCGACCCGCACGCACGGCACGCCGGTGGACGTCCTCGGCGACGACGCCGCGACGATCGTCTCGCTGCTCACCGACCCGCCGACCGCGCGCTGGCTCGATGATCACGGGGCGAGCGGCGCGACGATCACGCGGCCTCACGCACCCGAAGTCATCACGGCGATGGGCACCGATCCGGCGGCGTACACCGACTGGGAGTGGCTCGTGACGATCAGGCCGCCCGCTCCCCCGGCCCACGCGGTCGAGGAGCTCGACGAGACCTGCCGCGAGGAGATCACCGCCTTCCTCGCCAAGCACAGCCCCCGCTCCGACGGCCGCCCCTTCGCCTGGCCCGGACAGCTGTGGCTCGGCGTGCGGGACGCCCGAGGGCAGCTCCTGGGGGTCGGCTGCCGCGACTGGTCGCTCGGTGGCTACCCGAAGCTCACCGGCATCGCCACGGCGAGCGCACGTCGCGGCGAGGGCATCGGCCGCTCGGTGACCGCAGCGCTGACCCGTCACGCCCTCGACGAGTCGTCGATGTGCACCATCGAGCACTACAGCGACAACGTCGTCGCCGCCCGGCTGTACCGGGACATGGGCTTCGACCAGGCCGTGGAGTGGCGCAGCGGGCCCCTTCGCTGAGTCCCACGGGTGGATGTCCTTCGGCGCGGGCGTCGTCGGCGCGAGGGGGGGCGGTGCGCTGCGTCCTCAGCTGACGGACGACGCGGGCTGCTCCGCCTTCGGCTCGGGACGGGCGTCGATCCCGGCCTCCTTGCGCTGCTCCGGGGTGATCGGCGCGGGGGCGTCCGTGAGCGGGTCGTAGCCGCCTCCGGACTTCGGGAAGGCGATGACGTCGCGGATCGAGTCGGCCCCGAGGAGGAGCATGACCAGACGGTCCCAGCCGAGCGCGATGCCGCCGTGCGGCGGGGCGCCGAACTTGAAGGCGTCGAGGAGGAAGCCGAACTTCTCCTGGGCCTGCTCCTCGGAGAGGCCCATGACCTTGAAGACCCTCTCCTGGACGTCGCGCCGGTGGATACGGATGGACCCGCCGCCGAGCTCGTTGCCGTTGAGGACGATGTCGTAGGCGTAGGCCAGTGCCGGTCCGGGGTCGCTGTCGAAGGTGTCGAGGAACTCGTCCTTGGGGCTGGTGAAGGCGTGGTGGACAGCGGTCCACGCCCCGCCACCGACGGCGACGTCACCGGCCGCGACGGCCTCGGACGCCGGCTCGAAGAGGGGCGCGTCCTTGACCCACACGAAGGCCCACTGCGACTCGTCGATGAGCTCGCAGCGCTTGCCGATCTCGACGCGCGCGGCACCGAGCAGGGCACGGCTCGCCTTGGGCGCACCGGCGGCGAAGAAGATGCAGTCGCCCGGCTGGGCCCCGACGTGCGCGGCCAGTCCGGCCTTCTCGTCGTCGCTGATGTTCTTGGCGACCGGACCGCCGAGCTCGCCGTCGTCACCGACCGTGACGTAGGCGAGACCCTTCGCGCCCCGCTGCTTGGCCCACTCCTGCCATGCGTCGAACTGACGACGCGGCTGCGAGCCACCGCCGGGCATGACGACAGCGCCGACGTACTCCGCCTGGAAGACCCGGAAGGGGGTCGCGGCGAAGAACTCGGTGCAGTCGGTGAGCTCCTGACCGAAACGCAGGTCCGGCTTGTCGCTGCCGAAGCGCTCCATCGCGTCGCGGTAGGTCATCCGCTGGAAGGGCGGGCTGAGCTCGACCCCGATGACCTTCCAGATCTCGATGAGCAGCGACTCGGTGAGCTCGATGATGTCGTCCTCGGTGACGAAGGACATCTCGATGTCGAGCTGGGTGAACTCCGGCTGCCGGTCGGCGCGGAAGTCCTCGTCGCGGTAGCAGCGCGCGATCTGGTAGTAGCGCTCCATGCCGGCGACCATGAGCAGCTGCTTGAAGAGCTGAGGGCTCTGCGGCAGCGCGTACCACGCCCCCGGAGACAGCCGGGCGGGGACAAGGAAGTCGCGAGCACCCTCAGGCGTCGACCGGGTGAGCGTGGGCGTCTCGATCTCGACGAAGTCGCGCTCCTCGAGGACCCGGCGGGCTGCGGCGCTGACCTTGCTCCGCAGGCGCAGCCCCGCGCCGGCGCTCTGGGCGCCGGGACGGCGCAGGTCGAGGTAGCGGTGCTTGAGACGCGCCTCCTCGCCGACGGTGACCCGCTCGTCGATCTGGAAGGGCAGCGGGTCGCTCGCCGAGAGCACCTCGATCTCGCTCGCGACGACGTCGATCGCCCCGGTCGGGAGGTTGGGGTTGACGTCCTTCTCGTCGCGGGGGGTGACCTCGCCGGTCACCCTGACGCAGAACTCGTTGCGCAGGTCGTGGGCGGCACCGGTGAGCACCTCGTCGCGGGCGACGACCTGGACGACGCCGCTGGCGTCCCGCAGGTCGACGAAGGCTACTCCACCGTGGTCGCGTCGTTTGGCGACCCATCCGGTGAGGGTGACGGTCTGGCCGGAGTGCTCGGCGCGAAGGGCGCCGGCGTCGTGCGTGCGGAGCATGCTGATCCTCTCGAGTCGGGGCTCTGCGGCGGACTCGCGTCTGCCGGTGAACTGCCGGCCCGGGCAGGTGCGGGCGGGGGCCAGGTCGCGGTGCCACCACACCTTCGCCGAGGGGTCCTCGGCCTCGTGCCCCGTGACGTAGGACGACCGGCCAGGCGGCTGACACGAATGTCAGGCGGGTCGTCACGCCGCCGCCGCCGGGCGGACACGATTCTAGGGCGAAGGGGCGGGGTCCCCGAAACGCATTGGCGGGACGGCTACCGTCGTCCTGTGACCAGTCCCAGCACCTCTCGACCGAGCGGCCTCTCCCGGCGTGCCGCACTCATCCTGGGGTCGGCCACCCTGGCCGGGCTGGCCGCAGGGTGCACGGACGAGACCGACCTCCCCTTCGTCGGGGGCGCGGATGCCGAGGCAGAGGACGGGGCGCGACCGGCCGAGAGCCAGACCTGGCCGGTCACCGCGCCAGGCGACCCGGCAGCCACCTCCATCGCCGTCTCGGCCGCGCTCGTCGGCTCCTCGCCCGCGGCGGTGGTCATCGCTCCTGACGCACCGGATGACGTCGTGACCGAGGCGTCCGAGGTCGCCGTGGCTGCCGGCGTGCCGTGCTTCGTCGACTCCTCCGACCTGGCGGCCGAGCTGAAGCGCCTGGGTGTCGAGCAGGTCCGTCTCTTCCCCGCCTCGGCGCCTGCCGCGAGCGGCTCGTCGAGCGGCACCTCGGACGAGGCAGGGTGGAGCGAGGCGGTCGGCGCCCTCGAGCACGTCGACTCCCTCCCCGACGTCACCCGTCGGCCCCTTCATCCGGTCGTCGTGACCAGCCCGGACACGACTGCCCACGCCGCCGCGCTGGCCACGGTCCGCGCCGTGCTCGGCGCCGACGCGGTGACCACTCTCACGGCTGACGACCCGCGGGAGGACGCCGTGGTCGAGGCCCTCGGCCCCGAGGACGAGGCCGTCCTCGTCGTCGTGGGTGACGGTGAGCACCTCACGGGTGAGTCCCTGGCCGGGGCAGCCGTGATGGCCGCCGGCGCCCAGCCCCTCCCCACCGGAGGACTGCTCCCGCTGGGCGGGGATCGCCGCATGATCGCGCTCTACGGCCATCCCGGCACCGGGGCGCTCGGGCTGCTCGGCGAGCAGGACGTCGAAGGGGCGATCGAGCGGGTCAAGGGCTACGTCGACGACTATGCCGCGATCTCCGACGACCAGTTCATGCCGGCCTTCGAGGTCATCGCCACCATCGCCGACTCCGCTGCTGGCGAGGACGGCGACTACTCCAGCGAGGGCGACCCAGAGATGTACCGGCCCTGGGTCGACGCGGCCAAGGACGCCGGCGTCTACGTCCTGCTGGACCTGCAGCCCGGGCACACCGACTTCCTCACCCAGGCCAAGATCTACGAGGAGCTGCTCAAGGAGCCGCACGTCGGCCTGGCGCTCGACCCCGAGTGGCGTCTCGAGCCGGGCCAGCGGCACATGGAGCAGATCGGCCACGTCGAGATCGACGAGGTGAACGAGACCGCCGCGTGGCTCGCCGAGCTGACGCGCTCGAACGCCCTGCCGCAGAAGGTCTTCATGCTGCACCAGTTCCAGCTCCAGATGCTGCGGGACCGCGACCAGCTGCGCACAGACCTGCCCGAGATCGTCACGGTCGTGCACGCCGACGGGCACGGCACCCCGGACCTCAAGCAGGGCACCTGGGGCGCCATCAAGGCCGACCTGCCGGCCGGCGTGCTGCTCGGGTGGAAGAACTTCATCGACGAGGACACCCCGACGTTCACGCCGCAGCGGACCATGACCGAGGTCGAGCCTGCGCCGAGGTTCGTCTCCTACCAGTAGTCGCTAGGCCAGGTCGTCGCCCCAGACGTAGACCCACCGGCCGCCTCGACGGGCGAACTCGCTCCGTTCGTGGATCGCGCCGCTCTGCCGGTGCCTGCCCTGGCCGCTCTCCCACCGGGCGACGAACTCGACGACTCCGACATCATCCCCTTCGCCCCCGGCCTCGGCCGACCGTACGTCGAGGCCGGTCCAGCGCATCCCGGGTGACGGCTCGACCGTGGCGGGACGTGTCCGTGGGTGCCAGCTCCGCCACAGGTGGTCGGCGGCCCGGGCATCATCCTGCTGGAGCCGCACGTAGGCGGTGTACCGGGAGCGCATGAGGGACTCGGCTGTCGCGGCGGGCATCCCGTCGAGGAGCGGCTCGCAGTGCTCGCCGAAGTCTGCCGCCGCTCCGCAGGGGCAGCTCACCGGCGGCGGTGTCCCGGGTGGTCGGTCCACGGCGTGGCGGCCGAGCGCAGGTCCTGCCAGTCGCGGTCGCGCATCGCGCAGGCCGCGAGGACCCCGACGATGAGGCTGGGGTTGTGCAGGTCTCCGGCGAGGATCGCCGACCGGACCTCATCGAGGGTGGCGAGCCGCTCCTCGAGGTGCGCCTCCTCGCCCTCCCGCTGGTGCCGCTCCTCGGTCGGTACCGGGCTGAGGCCGCGCGCGAGGTAGATCCGCAGTGCCTCGTCCATGCCGCCGGGCGAGGAGTAGTAGTCGACGAGGACCGCCCAGTGCTCGGCGACGAGGTCCGCCTCCTCGGCGAGCTCCCGCTGCGCTGCGACGAGCGGGTCCTCGCCCTCGACGTCGAGCAGGCCGGCCGGCAGCTCCCACTCATGGGCCGCGATCGGGTGGCGGTACTGGCGGATGAGCAGCACCCGGTCCTCGTCGTCGAGCGCCAGCACGGCGACCGCACCGGGGTGGTCGACGACCTCGCGGGTGAGCTCCTGGTCGTGGTAGCGGAAGGTGTCGCGTCGCACGTCCCAGACGGCGCCCTCGAAGACTGTCTCCCGGGCGAGGAGCTCGGGCTCCTCGTGCTCGTCGCGGAGTGGACGCATCAGCTCTGCGCGCCTGCCTCGGTGTCCTCCCGCTCGTGATCCTCTGTGTCTCGGGGGCGCTCCACCTCGACGAGGCGGGCGTCGCGCTGGGCCTGGACGGCGGCCCCGATGAGGCCGGCGAAGAGCGGGTGGGCCTGGTCCGGACGCGACTTGAACTCCGGGTGCGCCTGGGTCGAGACGTAGTACGGGTGGACGTCGGCAGGCAGCTCGACGAACTCGACGAGACCAAGCTCGGGGTGGGTGCCGCTGATGACCAGCCCGGCCCCCTCGAGCTGCTCGAGGTACTCGTTGTTCACCTCGTAGCGGTGCCGGTGGCGTTCGCTGACCGACGTCGACCCGTAGGCGGCGGCGGTGACCGACCCCTCGCGCAGGGTGGCCGGGGAGGCGCCGAGACGCATCGTCCCGCCGAGGTCACCAGCACCCTCGACGAAGCTCTTCTGCTCCTCCATCGTCGAGACGACGGGGGCCGGAGTCTGGGGGTCGAACTCCGTCGAGCTGGCCCCGTCGATCCCCGCGACGTTGCGCGCGTACTCGATGACCATGCACTGCAGGCCGAGGCAGATGCCGAGCGTGGGCACCTGGCGCTCGCGGGCCCAGCGCAGGGCGCCGAGCTTGCCCTCGATGCCCCGCACGCCGAAGCCACCGGGGACGAGGATCGCGTCGACCCCGCCGAGCGCGCGCTGGGCGCCGTGGGATGTCTGGCACTCGTCGGAGGCGACCCACCGGATCCGCACCCGCGCGTCGTGGTGGAACCCGCCGGCTCGCAGCGCCTCGGTCACCGAGAGGTAGGCGTCGGGCAGGTCGACGTACTTGCCGACGAGGGCGACCTCGACCTCGTGCTCGGGCTCGTGGACGCGGCGCAGCAGGGTGTCCCAGCTATCCCAGTTGACGTCCTTGAACGGGAGGTTGAGACGGCGGATGACGTAGGTGTCGAGCTGCTCGGTGTGCAGCACCCGTGGGATGTCGTAGATGCTCGGCGCGTCGACGGCCGAGGCGACGGCGTCGGCGTCCACGTCGCACATGAGGGAGATCTTGCGCTTGATGTCGGCAGGGATCTCGCGGTCGGCACGCAGGACGAGCGCGTCGGGCTGGACACCAACCTGGCGCAGCGCGGCGACGGAGTGCTGGGTGGGCTTGGTCTTGAGCTCGCCGCTCGGCGCGAGGTAGGGCACGAGCGAGACGTGGAGGAAGAAGGAGTTCTCCCGGCCGATCTCGTGGCGGACCTGACGGGCCGCCTCGAGGAAGGGCAGCGACTCGATGTCGCCCACGGTGCCGCCGATCTCGGTGATGATGATGTCCGGCGCGTCGGCGTCGTCGATGCCCGGGCTGACGGCCGCGGCGGCGCGCATCCGGTCCTTGATCTCGTTCGTGATGTGCGGGATGACCTGGACGGTGTCACCGAGGTACTCCCCGCGGCGCTCACGGGCGATGACGCGGCTGTAGACCTGCCCGGTGGTGACGTTGGCCGACCCCAGGAGGTCCACCCCGAGGAAGCGCTCGTAGTGGCCGATGTCGAGGTCGCACTCGGCGCCGTCCTCGGTGACGAAAACCTCTCCGTGCTGGAAGGGGTTCATCGTCCCCGGGTCCACGTTGAGGTAGGGGTCGAGCTTCTGCATCGTCACGCTGAGACCGCGCGCGATGAGGAGGTGTCCGAGGCTCGAGGCCGTCAGGCCCTTGCCGAGGGAGGAGGCAACGCCTCCGGTCACGAAGATGTGCTTGGTAAGGGCCGCCACGGGCTTCCACTTTACGTCACGAGGTGATGCTGAGGTACCACCGCACCCACAGCTGCGCCGTGTCATCGAGACCTGGCCACGTCCTCGCCCGCTCACGGGCCTCACCGGCCATCCTCCTCGCTCGCTCCGGGGCATCGACGAGCGCGTCGACGGCGCGAGCGACGCGCTCGGCGAAGGTGGGGGCCGGCATCGACGGGACGAGCTCACCTACCCCGGTGAGCAGGTCGGGCAGCCCGCCGGCCTCGGTCGCGACGACCGGGGTGCCGGCCGCCATCGCCTCCTGGACGACGAGGGCGCGCGCCTCCCACTCGCTCGTGACGACGAGGACGTCGGCCGCGAGCAGCCATCGTTCGACGTCGTCGGTCTCACCGAGGAGGGCGATCGTCCCGTGAGCACGGGCCAGATCGGCGATCCCTTCCTGGCCGGGGCCGACGATCCCCCACTGCTCGGGTCCCGCGGCCGTGCTGCTCGCAGCGACGAGCTGGCCGAAGCGTTTCTGCGGGGCGGCCCGGCCGAGCCCGATGGCCAGCGGGCGCGCCGGGTCGAGGCCGTGCTCGGTGAGGAGCGTCGCGCGGTGGGCGGACCGCCAGACGTCCCGATCGACGGCCAGCAGGCCCGGCACGCGGGGCGAGGGGACCTCGGCGAGCTCGGCACGGGGCGCGCCGAGCGCGCGGGCGTCTGCGACGAGGTCGCTGCTGGCCCCGGTGGCCAGCGTGCAGCGGCGCAGGACCCACCGGGCCGCGCGCTCTCCGACGACCCGTCGTGGCGAGAGCCCCGAGCCGCGGACCTGGTTGTGCAGGCT
>JBHWMJ010000047.1:0-6565 GCA_043423105.1 Marihabitans sp. | reverse complement strand
TATGTAGACGTCCCACTCCTCCTGGAGGGCGTTGCCCGCCTTGGCCACCCACTTCTCCAGGACTCGCGCCGAGAGCTCGACCCGCTCCCCGCTCGTCGGTCCCGGCAGGTCGTCGTAGCAGGTCACCCGCGGCCGGGCCGGGTCATCGGCGAGCAGGGTCGGCACGAGCAGCGACGGGGCGGGGGCAGTCATGGGGCCCACCGTGCCATGCCGGACCGTGCGGTCGCCGGGGGAGGCGGGGCGGCGAGATAGCGTGGCGCGCGTGACCGACCCCGCCGCGCGACCCGTCCCGAGCGAGAACGGCGACGAGACGGACGCCCGCGGGGCGGGTGCGATGCTCGTCCGGGTCGTCCTCGTCACCGCCGTCTGGCTCGTCGTCCTCGGCTTCCTCGGGGCGGTCATCTCCTACGTCGGCGCCTGGACCCCCGTCGTCGCCCCGGTCGTGGCGCTCGTCGCTCTCGCCGTCGCGATCCGTGCCACACGCGGCCTGCCGGGCCTGCGTCTGGGTGCCGGTCCGGCCGCCCTGCTCGTCGTCGCCGTGGTCGCGGTGAGCGTGTGGACCGCCATGACGAGCAGCGAGCAGGTCCTCCCGCGCCGCGACTCCGCGAGCTACTTCCAGGCGACGGTCCAGCTCGCCGAGGAGTCCCGTCGGCCCGTGCCGGTCGACGCGGCCGAGATCGGTGGGCCGGAGACGCTGGAGGTCCTCGGGCTGACGCTGGAGTCGCCGGCCTTCTACGGCATCGGCTCGCCGGAGGAGCCGTCGGTCCAGCCGCAGTTCATGCCCGGACCCGCGCTGACCTACTCCCTGCCGTACCGCCTGGCGGGTGCCCACGCGGCGATGGTCGCCCCGGCCGTCCTCGCGGGGGTGGCGCTGCTCGGCCTCGGGCTGCTCGTCGCCCTGTCCCTTGGCCGACGGGCCGGACCGTGGCTGGCGACCCCTGCGGTGGTCCTCGTCGGCGCCTGCTTCCCGTGGCTGCACACCTCGCGGAGCACCTACTCCGAGCCCCTCGCCGCAGTGACGCTCAGCGGCGGCTTCCTCGCACTGGCTCTCGCCACCGCCGCCGGTGAGGGGCGTCGTCCCAGACTCGCCGCCCGGACCGCGCTCGTCGCCGGGATCCTCGTCGGCGGGACGAGCATCGTGCGGATCGACGCCCTGCGCGAGACGATGCTGCTCGTCCCCGTCGCCGCGCTCCTCCTGGCCCGCGGTCGCGCGTGGGGTCGCCAGCTCCTCGCGGGGTCGATCGGGGCCACCCTGCTCGGCTTCGCCGTGGCCGGGGCGATGAGCTGGCGCTACCTCGGCGACATCGGGGGCTCCCTGGTGCCGCTCGTCGGCCTCGTCGTCCTCATGGGCGGGCTCTGCTGGCTCCTGCTGCGGTTCTCACGTCGCGGGTGGTCGCTGCCCGCCGGGGTCACCGGTGCCCTGCCGGTCGCCCTGCCCGCCCTCGTCGTCGTCGTCGGGGTGGTCCTCGCCCTGCGCCCGCTCTTCATGACGGTGCGTCAGGACCCCCGCGACCCCGGGGCCATGTATGTGGCCCGGATGCAGGCCGCCCAGGGCCTGCCCGTCGACGGTGGGCGCACCTACGCCGAGCACTCCGTCGAGTGGCTCTCGTGGTGGGTCGGCGTCGTCCCCCTGGTCGTGGCGCTGCTCGCCCTGGCCGTCCTGGCCCGCCGGCTCGGGCTCGTCTGGGCGAAGGGGGAGGAGGCCACGGTGCCGGTGTGGGCCGGGCCTCTCCTCGTGGCGACCGGGTCGAGCCTGCTCACGCTGTGGCGCCCGGGCATCACCCCGGACCACCCGTGGGCCGACCGCCGGCTGCTCGTCGTCCTGCCGCTGGTCCTCCTCCTCGCGGTGGCGGCGGTCGCCTGGTTGCTGCGCTGCCGGACCGGACGCCGGGCAGCTGACATCGTGGCGGCGGCCGTGGGCGCCGTTGTCCTCCTTGTCACCGCGGCCGGGGTGGCCGAGGCGACCTGGCCGCACCGTGCCGAACGCATCGAGCGCGGGCAGCTGGCCGCCGTCGACACCTACTGCGCCGCACTGCACGAGCGCGGCGCGACCGTCGTGCTCGCCCTCGATGACTGGGCCGTCAACCAGTGGGTCCAGCCGAGCCGGGGTCATTGCGACGTCGCTGCCCTGGCCACCCAGGGCCTGCTTCGCGACGACCCCGCCGCGCTCGAGGAGGAGGTGACCGCCCTCGACGAGCGCGTCAGCGACGGTGGGGGCCGGCTCGTGCTCGTCGCCTCGCGCGGCCCGGAGACGATGACCGACCTCGGGTTCCCCGCGCCGGACCTGGCCGTCGACGTCGTCCTCGAAGAGGACATGCGGATCCTCACCCGCCGACCGGACGGCACGACGCCGCTGCCCCTGCAGGTGTGGCTGGGGAGCGTCCGCTGACCGCCCGTCCCGGTCGGCGATGCGGCCTTCGTCGCGCCCGAGCGATACCCTCGCAAGCGAGATGAGCGAGCACCCCGGCGCCGAGCCGACCCCCAGCCCCCAGCCGATGTCCGAGCCCACGCAGGCCGTCCCTGCTCCCGTGCGCGCCGACGGCGACCACGTCGTGACCCCGGCCGTCGCTGGGCACCCCGGTCGGCGCAACCCCGTCATCGAGCACGTCGGCGTCGGCGAGCCGGTCGAACGGCACCCCGACGACCCGCTCGTGACGATCGTGCTGCCCTGCTTCAACGAGGGCGAGCACGTCATGCTCGAGATCGAGCGGATCAGCGCCGTCATGGACGGCAGCGGCTTGAGCTACGAGCTGCTGTGCATCGACGACGCATCCACGGACAACACCCTCGAGGTCCTGACCGGCGCCGCGCAGACCTATCCGGCCATCCGGATCCTTGCCTTCCGGCGCAACGGAGGCTCGGGCACCGCCCGGCGGATCGGGACCCAGCAGGCCCGCGGCGAGATCGTCGTGTGGACCGACGCCGACATGACGTACGAGAACGAGCGGATCCCCGAGCTCGTCCAGACCCTCCTCGACGACCCGTCCTACGACCAGGTCGTCGGTGCGCGGACCACCGAGGAGGGCACGCACAAGTGGGCCCGGGTCCCCGCCAAGTGGGTTATCCGCAAGATCGCCGAGTGGCTGAGCAGGCAGCGCATCCCGGACCTCAACTCGGGCTTGCGTGCCTTCCGGCGTTCTGTGGCGCTGCCCTACCTGCGCCTGCTGCCCCCCGGCTTCTCCTGCGTCACGACGATCACGCTGGCCTTCCTCATGAACCAGCACGACATCCGCTACGTCGAGACCCAGTACTTCAAGCGGGCCGGGACCTCGAAGTTCAAGTTCTTCAAGGACGCCTACCGGTACATCCTCCAGGTGCTCCGGATGGTCATGTACTTCGACCCGCTCCGGGTGCTCATGCCGCCGGCGATCTGGCTCGTCCTCATCGGCACGGTGAAATTCGTCGTCGACATGGTGCGCCACCCCTTCTACGTGCCAGCGGGGACGATCCTGCTCCTCGTCAGCGGCATCCTCATCGGCTCGCTCGCGCTCATGGCAGACCTGCTCGTCCGGTCCCGCGACGCGGTCTAGCCGGCGATGACGAGCGTGCCTCCCGGGTTTGCCGGGGACGCCTCCGGGAGCGGCCTCAGGGTCGCGGTCGTCGGCCCGACGCACCCCTACAAGGGTGGCGTGGCCAGCCACACGACGTCCCTCGCGCACGAGCTGAGCGAGGCGGGACACGACGTCCGCCTCGTCTCGTGGACCCATCTCTACCCGTCCTTCCTCTATCCCGGCGAGCAATCCGTGCCGGCCGGGGGAGAGCCGGACGTCGCGCTCTTCCCCCGGACCGAGCGGACCCTGTCGTGGGCGCGGCCCGACACGCTGGTGCGTGCCGGGCGGTCACTGCGCGACGTCGACGTCATCGTCGTCGTCCACGTCATCCCGCCCGTCGTGCCGCTGCACCTTCTCCTGCTGCGCGCCGCTGGCGCCGGACGGACCTCGAGCACCGGCCGCGGACCACGCAGCGTCGTCATCTGCCACAACGTCCTGCCGCACGAGCCGCACCCCGGCGATGCGGCACTCATGCGCTCGATGTTCCGCCGGGTCGATGCCGTCGTGGTGCACTCGCCCGAGCAGGCGCGGCTCGCCCGTGAGCACGACGCGGCGCACGTCGTCGTCTCAGAGCTCCCCCCGCACCTGCCGGGGGGCGAGCCCGTCGACCGGCCGGTCCACGAGGGTCCTGCCCGCATCCTCGCCCTCGGTCTCGTCCGGGGCTACAAGGGGATCGACATCCTGCTGCGCGCCATGACCCGTGTCCCGGACGTCACCCTCACGGTCGCGGGCGAGATGTGGGGCCAGGCCGGCGAGACGATCCGTGAGCTCGCCAAGGACAGCCGGCTCGCCGGACGCGTCGACATCCACAGCGGCTACGTGCCGGCTGAACGGATCGCTCCGCTCCTCGCCCGGCACGACGTGCTCGCCCTGACCTACCGCAGCGCCACCGCCTCGCAGAACGTGCTGCTCGCCCACCAGCACGGGCTGCCCGTGCTCGCCTCGCGCGTCGGGACCTTCGGCGAGCAGGTCCGCGACGGCATCGACGGCCTCCTCGTCCCGCCGGGCGACGAGGAGGCTCTCGTTGCTGCCCTGGAGCGGCTCGCTGCCCCCGACGAGGTCGCCCGGCTGCGCGAAGGGGTCCGCCCGCCCGACCTCAGCGGTCCCTGGGCGCGCTACGTCGGGACCCTCGAGGCGGTGGCGGCAGACGGCGCGGTGGCGATCCCCTTCGATCCCGACGAGCCTGACGGCAGCTCGTCCGACCGCCCGGCCGACGGCCGGGTCGCCACGACGGTCGCTGCCGCGCGGGACCTGCTCCGGGCCGGCGTGCGACGCCGCGAGCCGCGGGTCGATCTCACCGCCGCGGACCTGCCCGACTGGGTCCGGCCGACGGACGTCCTCGGGATCGACGACGAGGCGAGCGCAGCGCGCGACCTGGCCCGGCTCATCGGCCTGCCCGGCCGAGCCGACCGGGTCGCCGGCTGGGCGGCCCTCGGCGCGGTCGGGGCGCTCGTCTCCCTCGGGGACGACACCGGCCGACGAGCCACCCTCATCGACTTCTCCGGCCCAGGGTCCCCCTTCGCCCGGTGGGCCCGCGCCCTGGGCTACGCGCCGGTCGAGATCGAGCTGTCCGGAGGCCGCTCACCGATCGACGTCATCGCGGTCGACACCGCCAGCCTCGACATCATGACCGCGCTGCACCCCGGCGACGCGACCGCCCAGGACGTCGACGCGCTCATCACTCAGGGCTCGTGGGCGCTGCGGTCCAAGGGGCTGCTCGTCCTTAGCCTGCTCGTCGGCGGAGCCGGACCGGAGGCCGTCGGCCCGGCCGACCTCCGCGGCATCCTCGCCCGCGCCGACGACGCCGGGCTCTCGCTCGTCGGTGACCTCGACGGTGACATCACGGCGCGTCTGCGGCGGGCTGCCGACGTCGCGACGAGGACTACCGACCGGTCGCCGGACGACGCCTTCGCGGTCGTCCGGCTCACCCTGCGGCGCCGATGACGAGCGCGGCACCTCCGGTCCCGTCGACCCGCAAGCGCATCGTCGACGCGGTCCGCATCCTCTTCCTCGTCCTCGTGCTGGTCGCCGTCGGCTACGCGCTGGCGCGCAACTGGGCGGACGTCTCCGACTCCTTCCGCCGGATCGGTGCGGGTTCGCTGACGCTCGGGCTGGTCCTGGCGATGATCTCGCCGGCACTGACGCTCCTCGGGTGGCGGGTGCTCCTGGCGGACCTCGGCTCCCGCCTGCACATCGCCCCCGCCTCGGGCGTCTTCTTCGTCGGACAGCTGGGCAAGTACCTGCCGGGGTCGGTGTGGTCCGTCGTCGCGCAGGCCGACATGGCGCACCGGCTCGGCATCCCCCGACGGCGCACCGCCGTCGTCGGTCTCATCTCGATCGCGCTCTCGGCCCTGTGCGGCATGGTCGTCGGCCTCCCTGCCCTCCCTGCCCTCGTGACGAGGGGCGAGGCCCAGCTGCCGTGGTGGTTCCTCGCCCTCGTCATCGGGGGGCTGCTCGTCGGGCTGTGGCCCCCGGTCCTCAACCGTGCCGTCGCGGTGCTCTTCCGCGTGCTCCGGCGTGACCCGCTCGAGCACGACCTCTCCGGTCGGGCGGTGGCGGTCTCGACGATGTGGTTCACCCTGTCGTGGCTCGCCGGAGGTGCCTCGATCTGGGTCATGGCGAGCTCGCTCGCGCACGGGTCCGCCGACGCACGGCACCTGGCTGTCGTGAGCATCTGCGGCTACCTGCTGGCCGCAGGGATCGGCATGTTCTCGTTCTTCGTGCCCGCGGGGGTCGGGGTGCGCGACGGCGTCCTCGTGCTGCTCCTCGCGACCTCCATGCCGGTTGCCGCCGCGACGGCGGTCGTCGTCGTGGCACGCTTCTACAGCGTCGTCGCCGACGTCGCCTGGGCCGGGATCGGATGGCTCTGGGCACGCACGCACCATCTCCTGCCGGACCGTAAGGTTGAGCCTCATGTCTGACCCTCACGCCGACCAGCCCGCGGCGCTCACCCCTTCGCCCTCGGCCGACCCGGCCGGCCAGGTCGCGGCGCCCCCGGGCGGCCGCCTCCAGGG
>JBHWMJ010000021.1:0-15242 GCA_043423105.1 Marihabitans sp. | reverse complement strand
ACCGAGCCGCGCTCGATGCCGGAGCCCTTGCGTGCCTCGTAGTCGCCGTCGACGTAGAACATCACCTCGTCGCTGTCGACGTTCGAGTGGTAGTACGGCACCGGGATCGACAGCGGGTGGTAGTCGACCTTGCGCGGCACGAAGTTGCACACGACGAAGTTCCAGCCCTCCCACACCTGGTGCGCGGGCGGCGGCTGGTGGACCCGCCCGGTGATCGGCTCGTAGTCGGCGATGTTGAAGGCGTAGGGGTAGAGGCAGCCGTCCCAGCCGACGACGTCGAGCGGGTGGAAGGGGTAGGTGAAGCGGGTCCCGACGACCCCGCCGGGGCCGTGGCCGCGGTACTTCACGAGCACCTCGGTGCTCGCACCGCGATCCTCGCCGATGTCCTCAGCCAGGAGCGGTCCCTGCGGCCCGCGGAGGTCCCGCTCGCAGTACGGGGCGTGCTCGAGCAGCTGCCCGTACTTGCTGAGGTAGCGCTTCGGCGGGGCGATGTGGCTGCTGGCCTCGACGCAGATCAGGCGCAGCACCGACCCGTCGGCAGACTCCGTCGACGGCGAAGGGATCCACCGGTGCGTCGTCGCGCGCGGCAGGACGAGGTAGTCGCCCTTCGCCACCTCGAACGACCCGAAGACCGACTCGACGCGGGCCGACCCGCGCTCGACGTAGACGAGCTCGTCGCCGACCGCGTTGCGGTACCACGGGCTGGCCGCCCCCGCGACGACGTACGAGAGCCGCACATCACCGTTGCCGAGCAGCAGCCGGCGGCCGGTCACGGCGTCGACGTCCGCGACCGATGCGTCGTTATCGCCGAAGAGACGGTGGGGCTGGATGTGGAGCGGCTTGAGCGGGTGGTTCGCGGTGAGGCTCTGGTCCGGCAGCTCCCACACCTCGCTGGCGGTGATCTCGCTTGGGATCTCGCGGTGGTACAGCAGCGAGGAGTCGGAGGAGAAACCCTCCTCGCCCATGAGCTCCTCGTAATGGAGCCCGCCGTCGTCGGCCGGGTGCTGCGTGTGCCGCTTGGGCGGGATGCTGCCCATCGACCGGTAGTTGGCCATGTTGTGTCCACCTCTTCGTGGGATCGCCAGACAAAGTGCACCCTACGGGATGTGATCGGGGCCACGCTGCCACTAGTGTCGCGTCATGCCCGACTCACCGGAAGCCCCTGCGGTGACCGCGCGCCTGCTCGCCCGTCTCGTCGACGACGCCGCCGTCTTCCCCCCGGGCAACGCCCCGCTCCCCCGGGCGCTCGCCGAGCACCGGGCGCACCGGAGCGCCTGGTACTCCGACATCGTCGGCCCGCTCCTCGTCCCGGCGTCGGGGGTGGCCGAGCTCGTCGACCTGGTCTCGGACGAACCGGACGAAGGGGGACCAGTCCACGTCGCCGTGGTCGCTCGGCCGGGCACACCGGGCACCGACGTCGTCACGGCGGTCGGGTCGGCGCAGGGCACGTCGGTCGACGTCGTGGGCGTCGAGATGGGCTGGCAGCCCGGCTGGCGCGACCTCTCGCTGCGCGACCTGCCGGTCGTCCTGGAGATACCCCGCGGCGAGGACCGCGAGCGCGCCCTGGCCGACGTCCGCGACGGCCAGCAGGAGGGCCACCCCGTGCTCGCCAAGCTCCGGACCGGCGCCACCCCGACCTGGGAGTGGCCCGACGAGAGCGAGCTCGCGCGATTCCTCCTCGACGTCACCCAGCTCGACATCCCGGCCAAGCTCACCGGGGGCCTCCACCACGTCGTCCGCGGCGACCACGGCGGAGAGCCGCAGCACGGCCTGCTCAACGTGCTCGTCGCCCTCGACGCCGCCCAGCACGACAGCCTCACCCCGGATCTCGACGCGCTCGCAGCCCTGCTCGCCGAGCGAGACGCGCACGCCCTGGCCACCGAGGTCGCCACCTGGGACGACGACCGTGCCACCCGGGTCCGCGCCACCCTCACCGCCTACGGCTGCTGCGGCGTCACCGACCCCATCACCGAGCTGTCCGCCCTCCACCTCGTCGCAGGAGCACCATGATCACCCGCACCACGCACCCCTGGCTCACGGTCGGCACCGACCACCCCTTCGGGCCGCACCACCTGCCGTACGGCTCCTTCAGCATCGGCGCAGGCCAGGCACGCCTCGGCGTGCGCATCGGCGAGCAGGTCCTCGACGTGGAGCAGGCCGCGGGCATCTGCCACGTCGACGCCCGGCCATACGTCGGCGGTAACCTCTCCCGGCTCCTCGCCGAGGGGCCCGACACCTGGGCAAGCACGCGCACGTGGCTCACCGAGCTGATCGCCGACGACTCGAAGGCTGAGGCGCTCGCCCCCTTCGTCCACGACCTCGACGAGGTGACGCTGCACCTCCCCTTCGCCGTCGCCGACTACGTCGACTTCTACGCCAGCGAGCACCACGCGAGCAACGTCGGCCGGATCTTCCGCCCGGACGGCGAGCCGCTCACCCCGAACTGGAAGCACCTGCCGATCGGCTACCACGGCCGCTCGAGCACCGTCGTCGTCAGCGGCACCGACGTCCGCCGGCCCCAGGGGCAGCGCAAGGCGCCCAGCGACGCCGCGCCGTCCTTCGGGCCGAGCATCAAGCTCGACATCGAGGCCGAGCTCGGCTTCGTCGTCGGGGGCGCCACGAGGCTCGGCGAGAGCCTGAGCGTCGCTGAGGCGGCCGATCACCTCTTCGGTGTCGTCCTGCTCAACGACTGGTCGGCCCGCGACCTGCAGGCGTGGGAGTACGTGCCGCTCGGCCCCTTCCTCGGCAAGTCCTTCGCCACGACCGTCTCCGCCTGGGTCACCCCGATGGTCGCCCTCGCCGACGCCCGGGTCGACCTGCCGACCCAGGACCCCGAGCCGCTCCCCTACCTCCAGGGCGAGCAGGCGAAGGGGCTCGACATCGACTACGAGGTCGAGTGGAACGGCACGGTCGTCTCCCGCCCGCCATACCGGACGATGTACTGGGCGCCGGAGCAGATGCTCGCCCACATGACCGTCAACGGTGCGAGGGTCAGCCCCGGCGACCTCTTCGGTTCCGGGACCGTCTCGGGGCCGGAGAAGGACACCCGAGGCTCGTTCCTCGAGCTGTCGTGGAACGGCACCGAGCCCCTGACTCTGGACGACGGGTCGACCCGGAGCTTCCTCGAGGACGGCGACACGGTCGTCCTGCGCGCCACGGCCGAAGGGGTGGGTGGCCCGATCAGCCTGGGCGAGTGCTCGGGCCGCATCCGGGGCTGAGTCAGCGGCGGACTACCTCGGTGCCGGCAGCCTTGTCGTGGGCTGCCTGGCGTCGGGGGTCGCGGAGCACCCACAGGTGGGCGAGCACGAGCACAGGCAGCGCGAACCACGAGATGACCGGGACCGTGGTGAGGACCCACAGCATGACGACGACACTTGTCCGGCGGGCCGCCACCGGCATCGGCAGCGGGCCGACGTCACGGCCGCCCGCGACGCGGACGAAGCTGCCGGTGGCGATCTTGCCGAGGGTCGCGCCACGGCGGGTCAGCATGAGCACGGTGTAAAGCCACGCGACGAAGGCCATGATCGCGATGGCGACGGCGAACCACGTCCACTCGAACATCCCGACGAGGACCTCGGGCTCGAGGTCCTGGACGGCCTGCGGGTCGCCCAGGTTGTCCATGGCGAAGGCCACGTAGTCGCTCATCCAGAGCCACCAGGCCCAGATCGAGAGCAGCCCGCCGACGGCCCAGATCACCATGAGGTCGATGAGCCACGACGCCAAACGCAGGCCGAAGCCTGCGTAGGGCCGGCCGTCTGCCGAGACCGGTGCACCAGCAGCCGACGGCGACGCCGGCTGCTGCCAGCCGGGCTGCTGCCAGCCACCCTGGGTGTGATGCTGGGTGGGGTGCGGCGAAGGCGTGTGACGGACCCACGCATCCTGGGTGGCCTGCGGGTCCGTCGGCGGCTCCGGGGCAGGCTCCCTCACCGGCGCCTTCTTCGGGACGCGACGCTCGCTCCACACGATCCCGTCGAAGTACCTCAGCTGCTCGGCGTCGTCGGGGTCGTCGTACCAGCCGGCGCGCTCGGGGGTCTGCATGCCGCAAGGATGCCAAACCACGGCTGACCGCCCGTGCACCGCCTGTCGGAGGGCCGCGTCGGGCACGATGCCGGGATGGAGTTCCCCCGGCCCTTCACCACCGACGAGTACGACCGCCGCGTTGTCGCCGTCCAGGCAGAGATGGCTCGCCGGTCGATGGCGGGCCTCGTCGTCGTCGACCCGGCGAGCATGTACTACCTCTGCGGGTACGACGCGTGGTCCTTCTACATGCCGCAGTGCGTCGTCGTCCCGTCGTCCGGCGACCTCCACCTCTTCACCCGCGCGATGGACGCCAGCGGCGGCGGGATCACCGCGGGACTGCCGGACGACCGGGTCCACGGATACCCCGAGGCCCTCGTCCACCGGCCGGACGTCCACCCCTTCGACTGGATCACCGACCGCGCCGTCGAGCTCGGGCTGCTCCCCCACGACGCCGGCGCCGAGGTCGGGGTCGATCTCGACGCGCACTACTTCTCTGTCCGGGGGCACCTCGCTCTGCAGACGCGGCTGGGCCGCAGCCGGGTCGTCGACAGTCACCAGCTCGTGCCGTGGGTCAGGGTGGTGAAGTCTGCCGCCGAGCAGGAGATGATGCGGGCTGCGGGCGAGATCGCGACGCGCGCCATGACCGCCGCGCTCGAGACGGCAGCGCCAGGGGTACGGCAGTGCGACGTCGTCGCCACCATCCAGCGGGCGCAGACCGAGGGGACCACCGACGCCGGCGGCGACTACCCGGCCATCGTGCCCATGCTGCCCACCGGGCCGACCGCCGGCACCCCGCACCTCACCTGGACCGACCGCCCGCTCGTCGACGGCCAGGCGACGACGGTCGAGCTCGCCGGTGTGCACCGCCGCTACCACGCCCCCCTCGCCCGGACGATCTCGCTCGGGCCACCTCCGGGCCGGCTGCTGCACTGCGCGGGGGCCGTCGACGAGGGGCTGCACGCCGCGCTCGAGGCGATGCGCCCTGGCACACCCGTGGCCGACGTCCACCACGCCTTCGCCTCGACCATCGCCCGTCACGGGCTGTCGAAGGAGTCCAGGATCGGCTACTCCATCGGCATCGGCTACCCGCCGGACTGGGGCGAGCGGACCGTCTCGCTGCGCGCCGAGGACCCCACCGTGCTCGCCGCCGGCATGTCCTTCCACCTCATCCTCGGGATGTGGCAGGACGACTGGGGCTACGAGACCTCGGAGTCGCTCATCGTCCAGGAGGACGGTCCCGAGCGCCTTGCCGACGTCCCCCAGGGCATCTACGTGCACTGACACGTCGCCTGCGACGATGGCCCCATGAGCGAGCCCATGCACGTCTGGATGCGCCACGAGACCCGGGCCACGGAGCGGCGGGCGCCGTTGACCCCCGAGGCCGCCCGGGCAGTCGTCCAGGCCGGTCACCGCCTCACCGTCGAGCGCTCGCCGCAACGGGTCTTCGACGACGCGGCATACGCCGACGCCGGCGCCGAGATCGCCGACCCGGTCAGCTGGCCGGATGCTCCCCGCGACGCCGTCGTCCTCGGGCTCAAGGAGCTGCCCGAGGACCCTGCCGCCCTCGAGCACACGCACGTCTTCTTCGGGCACGCCTACAAGGGTCAGACCGGTGCCGCCGAGCTCCTCGAGCGCTTCCGCCGCGGTGGCGGCACCCTCCTCGACATCGAGTACCTCACCTCCGGGGGACGACGCGTCGTCGCCTTCGGCTACTGGGCCGGCTACGTCGGGGCTGCGCTGGCCCTGCTGCACGACCGCGGTGCGCTCACCGCACCGCTCGAGCCGATGGAGCGCGAGCGTCTCGACGGCCTCCTACGCTCCACCACCGCGGGCGAGCGCTCCCTCGTCATCGGCGCGCTCGGACGCAGCGGCACGGGGGCCCGGGACGCGATCACCGTCGCCGGCGGCGAGGTGACCGCCTGGGATCTCGCGGAGACCGCCGACCTGGACCGCACAGCGCTTCTCGCCCACGACCTCCTCGTCAACTGCGTCATGGTCGCCGAGCCCTCTCCCCCCTTCGTCACGGACGACGACCTCGGCGCCCCGGGGCGGCGGCTCAGGACGCTCTGCGACGTCACGGCAGACTTCACGAGCAACCTCAACCTCCTGCCGGTCAACCGTGAGGAGACGACCTGGGAGCACCCCGTGCGACGCCTCGTGGAGGCCTCGGGCGATGCCCCCGCGGTCGACATCGTCGCGATCGACAACCTGCCCTCGCTGCTCCCACGGGAGGCGAGCACGACCTTCTCCGCCGACCTGCTGCCGACGCTGCTCGAGCTCCCCGACCGGACGGAGCCCTGGGCCCAGGCGCAGGCGCGCTTCGAGGAGGCGACCCGCTGACCCCCTTCGTCGTCAGGTGGGCGGGTCGTGCGCCACGGACCCGCACTGTTCCGCACGACCCGCCCACCTGATGCGTTCGGCCTAGCGGGCTACGGGGCTCCCCGCGGCTCCTCTGCGTCGAGGGTCTCGGTGAGCTCGTCGGTGATGAGCAGCTCTCGCTGGACCTGCCCGGCGCGGAAGGAGGCGCGCCCGACCATGTGCGAGGCGATCGGTGCCGTGACGCCCTGGAAGGTCACGACGACGAAGAGCAGCACCGCCGCGGGGATGCTCCTCAGCTCGATGGCCAGACCGATGAGGGCCAGCCCCAGGCCGACCACCTGAGGCTTCGTTCCGGCGTGCATACGGCTCAGCAGGTCGGGGAAGCGCACCATGCCGATCGCCGCGACGAGGGCGAAGAAGCTCGCGAGGATGAAGCAGATCGCGACGAGGACGTCGAGGACGAGGTCGAGGCTCATCGCATCTCCCCCCGGGCGATGCCCTTGACGGAGGTGTCGCCGAGATCCTCGTCGTGCCGGTCCCGGCCGTCGAGGACATCGTCGTCATCGTCGTCGGCACTAGCCGGGTCGATGAAGCGGGCCACCGAGACCGACCCGACGAAGCCGACGAGGGTGAGCACGACGACGAGCGGGAGCGCGTCCGTCGAGCGGGTGACCGCCGAGTACAGGCAGACGCCGATCGCCGCGTAGGCGACGATGACGTCGAAGGCGACGGTCCGGTCGAGGACGGTCGGCCCGATGGTCATGCGGAAGACGAGCATGAGCAGGCCTGGTCCGATCATGGCCAGGCAGATGCCGATGACGACGGGGCTCATCGGTCCAGCTCCTTCCCGGCGGGGTCGCCGAAGGCTCGGATGAGCTGGCGCTCGGTCTTGAGGACCCGCGTCCGCTCCCGCTCGACGGCTGCCTCGTCACGTGTCCCGAGCGAGTGGATGAAGAGCGTGTGCGTCGAGCGCCTGGCCTCGACGACCACGGACCCGGGGATGAGCGAGGTGACGATCGCGACGAGGGTGAGGATGAAGTCCGACTCGCTGCGCAGGTCGACCTCGATGACGGCGTTGCGGGGCACCTGCTTGATCCGCAGGACGTGGTAGGCCACCGAGAGGCTCGCCACGAAGCAGTTCCACGTGAAGATGAAGCCGAAGGCGATGAGGCGGATCGGGTGCGGCCGCCCGTCGATCCGCAGCGGGGGCAGCGGGAAGGCGAGCTGGAGGAGAACGGCGATGACCAGCCCGCTGATGATGTTGAAGGCGTTGATGTCGTACCACAGCGCCACCCACAGCACGGTGAGCATGACGACGAGGAGCGGGTTGACGGCGCCCTTGCGGCGCGGCCGGACGGTGCCGTCGCGGCGGGTGCGCATCTCGGAACTCATCGGTGCTCATCCCCCGGCAGCACGGTGTGCACGTAGACGTCCGGGTCGAGGAGGTCGGCAGACGCGCGCTCGGCGAGCCCGTAGAGCGGCCCGCCGACGACGGTGAGAGCGATGCTCGCGACGACCATGGCCGACGCGGCCCCCACCATCGAGCGCGGGATGTGCTTGTCGGCGCCACGGAGCTCACGCTCGTAGAGCGTCTCCTCGTCCTCGGTGTCGAAGGCACCCGGGCCGGCCTCCGCCTCGGCCCGCTCGCGCTGCCGGGCGAAGGAGGCCGCCTCGCGCAGCGCGTCCGGCTGCCAGCGGGTCCCTGTCGGACCGATCCGGACCGAGGTCGTCTCGACGAGGTCGTCGCTGGCCTCCTCCTCCTCGAGGATGGCCACGGCCAGCTCGTGCGCCTGCGCGGGGGTGCGCCAGAAGGCCAGGCTCCACGCCTTGGCGATCGCGTAGAGGGTGAGCAGCGAGGTCGCCGCGCTGGCCGCGACGAGCGTGTAGGCCAGCGGGGTCCCGAGCTCGACACCGGCCGACATCAGGCCGATCTTGCCGATGAATCCCGAGAGCGGCGGGATCCCGGAGAGGTTCATCGCCGGGACGAAGAAGAGCACGGCGATGAGCGGTGCGATCCGGGCCAGCCCACCGAGGCGGACGAGCGAGGTGCTGCCCGCTCGCCGTTCGAGGAGGCCGAGCACGAGGAAGAGCGCCGTCTGGATGGTGATGTGGTGGACGACGTAGAAGACCGCTCCTGACACTCCCTCCCTCGTCGCCAGCGCGATGCCGAGGATCATGTACCCGATGTGGCTCACGAGCGTGAACGACAGGAGTCGTTTGAGGTCGCTCTGCGCGACCGCGCCGAGGATGCCGATGATCATCGTGAGGAAGGCGACGACGAGGAGCAGGTCGGTGAGCGGCCGGTCCGGGAAGAGCAGGGTCTGGGTCCGCAGGATCGCGTAGACCCCCACCTTGGTGAGAAGGCCGGCGAAGACCGCGGTGACCGGCGCGGGGGCCGTGGGATAGCTGTCCGGCAGCCAGAAGCACAGCGGGAAGATGGCCGCCTTGACCCCGAAGGTCGTGATGAGGAGCAGCTGGATCGTCAGCGACATCGGCTCCGGCAGCGCCTGGAAGGCCTCGTGCAGCCGGGCGAGGTTCACCGACCCCGTCGCGCCGTACACGGCCGCGATCGAGATGAGGAAGAGCATCGAGCTGAGCATGTTGACGACGACGTAGATCGTCCCGGCGCGGATCCGGCTCTCTGTGCCACCGAGCGTGAGCAGCACGTAGGAGGCGAAGAGGAGCATCTCGAAGCTGACAAAGATGTTGAAGAGGTCGCCCGAGAGGAAGGCGTTGGCGACGCCGGCGACAAGGATGAGAAAGGTTGGGTGGTAGATCGAGACCGGCGTGTCCCGGGAGTCGTCGATCATCCCCTGGCCGATGGAGTAGACGAGGACGCCGAGAGCCACGGACATGCTGACGAGCAGCAAGAGCGTGGAGAGCCTGTCCGCGACGAGCGCGATGCCGAGCGGCGGGTCCCACCCGCCGACCCAGACCGCCATCGTGCCGTGCTGGTCGACGTACCAGACGAGGAAGGCAGCCAGGGCAACGACCATGCTCAGCACACTCACGGAGACGAGCAGCTGGGCGCGCGGTCGTCGCACGAGCACGAGGGCGAGCCCGGCACCGAGGAGCGGCAGCAGGACCGGGACGGGGATGAGCGCGTTCATGAGCTCCCTCCTCGCTCGTCGTCCGCTGGTTCTTCATCGCCCTGGTCGCTCTCGCTCGCCGACTCGTCGAGCTCGTCGGCAGGCGGCTCGGACTCCTCGCCCACCTCGTCGACCCCTTCGTCGGCGACCGGTTCCGTCTCGAGCTCGGCGCCCTCCTCCTCGTAGACCTCGTCCTCGTCGTCCGCGGTGGCGGTCTCGGTGAGGTCGAAGCCGTCCGAGGCCGCGTCCTCGAGCGCGAGGCGGCGGATCGCTGCGTCCTCGACGTCGTCCTGGACATCGTCGTTGCCGCTGAGCTGCCAGCTGCGGTAGGCCATGGCGAGGAGGAAGGCGGTGGTCCCGAGAGTGATGACGATCGCGGTGAGGACGAAGGCCTGAGGCAGCGGGTCGGAGATCTCGCTGACGTCGTACCGGTTGACGAGCGGAGCCCGTCCGGCCGGGCCGCTGACCACCATGAAGCCGAGGTTCACCCCGTTGCTCAGCAGGACGAGCCCGACGAGAACGCGGGTCAGGGACCGCTCGAGCATGAGGTAGACGCCGCAGCCGACGAGCACCATGGTCGCGAGGACGAGGGTGAGGTTGACGGTCATGCCTGCTCAGCCTCCTGAGCACGCTTCTCGCGCCGGATGTGCCGGTCGATGCCCGAGCCGAGCGAGCGGAGCAGGTCGAGGACGAGGCCGATGACGACGAGGAAGACACCGATGTCGAAGAAGAGCGAGCTGACGAGCTTGACGTGCCCGAGCACCGGGATGTCGCCCTCGACGACGAAGGACTGGAGGACCTGCCCGCCGAGGACGAGGGGGGCCAGCGCCGACAGCGCGGCGACGAAGAGACCGAGCCCCAGGATGACACCGGCGTCGACGGGGGCGGCCTCGTCGAGCTCGTAGCGGCCACCGGCGAGATAGCGCACGACCAGCGCCAGGCCCACGACGATCCCGCCGGCGAACCCTCCGCCGGGGTTGTTGTGTCCGGCGAAGAGCAGGTAGACGCCGACGAGCAGCATCGCGTGGAAGAACAGTCGGGTCACCACCTCGAAGAGGATCGACCTGCTCTCCGGTGCCAGCGTGCGGGGCCCGGGGAGCCAGACCCGACGACCCGGCTGGGTGGCGATCTTCGTGACCCCCTTGGGGTACGGGATCTCGTGGACCCGACGGATCCCCCCGCTGCGGCTGTTGAGGAAGAGGAGGGAGGCCACCCCGGTCGCGGCGACGAGCAGGACGGCGATCTCGCCGAAGGTGTCCCAGGCCCGGACGTCGACCAGGGTGACGTTGACGACGTTGTACCCAGCCCCGAAGTCGACGGCGCCCTTGACGAGCTCTGGTGCGAGCGGCGCCTCGGCGCGGTGCATCGACGCGACGGTGAGGATGGCGCCGACGACGACCGCCACGGCGAGCGCGATGAGCATGCGCCAGTAACGCGTCCGGGCGAGCGGCCGGTCGGTGAAGTGCTGCGGCAGCCGACGCAGGACGAGGATGAAGACGACGAGGCTGATCGTCTCGACGAGGATCTGGGTCAGCGCGAGGTCGACCGCGCCGTGGAGAAGGAAGAGCATCGCCGCACCGAACCCGGTGACCCCCGCGAGCAGGACGGCACGCAGCCGACGGCGTGACCGGGTCGTCACGAGGGCCGCGGCCGCGATGACCACTGTCACCACGAGCTGGGCCGGGTGCTCGAAGAGGACGACATCCCCCTCGAAGCTCGCCGTCCACACCACGGCACCGGGGACGAGGACGACGACGAGCAGGGCGACACCGAGGTAGATGGCGAGCGAGCCCCGCTGGGTGAAGCCGGTGGTCTCGACGGCGATACGCTCCATGCCGCGGACCGCCACCCCGTAGACGCGCTCGGCGCTCATCCCGACGGACAGCGCGCCCTGGAGCTGCCCGAAACCGTGCCGGGTGACGAAGAGCCCGGCGCCGCCTGCTATCGCCAGGAGCGACAGGTAGAGGGGCAGGCCGAGGCCGTGCCACAGCGCGAGACTCTCGACGTGGGCCGAGGGAGCGAGCTGCTCGGCATAGGGCCAGAGGTAGGTGGTGAGCCACGGCCCGGCAAGGCCGAGCAGCAGCCCGGCACCAGCCAGGACCGCCGGCACACCCCAGTAGCCGGGGGACACCGGGCGGCACGCTGTCGGCACGCCGTCAGGGGTTCGACCCCAGAAGGTGCCGTGGATGAAGCGCGCCGTGTAGGCGACCGTGAGCATCGAGCCCACGACGAGAGCGACGAGCAGCGCCCAGCCGGGCAGCCCCGCCAGGCCGGTCCCCTCCCCCTCCTGGGCGACCGCGATGACAGCGCTGAGGATGCTCTCCTTCGCGACGAAGCCGAGCAGCGGCGGCAGCCCAGCCATCGACATCGCCGCGGCGACGGCGATGACGAAGACCAGCGGCATCTGCAGCCGGACGTCGTGGAGCTTGCGGATGTCACGGGTGCCGGTGTGCTTGTCGATGATGCCGACGACGAGGAAGAGCGACGCCTTGAAGAGGGCGTGGGCAAGCACCATGGCCAGACCCGCGAGTGCGGCCATCTGGGTGCCGATCCCCAGGACCGTCAGGAGGAACCCGAGCTGCGAGACGGTGCCGTAGGCCAGGAGCAGCTTGATGTCGTACTGCCGCAGCGAGCGCCAGCCGCCGAGGACCATCGTCAGCGCGCCCAGCGGCAGCAGGATCTCGCGCCAGCCCGAGACGTGCGCGAAGGCGGGCGCCAGGAGCGCGACGAGGAAGACGCCGGCCTTGACCATCGCGGCGGCGTGGAGGTAGGCGCTGACCGGCGTCGGCGCGGCCATCGCGCCGGGCAGCCAGAAGTGGAAGGGGAAGAGCGCGGACTTGCTGATGGCCCCGAGCAGGAGGAGCACCACCGCGACCGAGAGCGCGCCGGAGGTCTGCGGCGGCGTGGCGAGGATCTCGCTTACGGAGTAGGTCCCCGCCAGGGAGCCGATCATGAGGATGCCGATGAGCATCGCTAGCCCGCCGAAGGTGGTGACGATGAGTGCCTGCTGCGCGGCCGCTCGGGCCGACCGCTTGTTGGGGTCATACCCGATGAGCAGGAAGCTGAAGATCGTCGTCAGCTCCCAGAAGACGTAGGTGATAAGGAGGTTGTCCGCCCAGACGAGGCCGAGCATGGCGCCGGCGAAGGCGGTCAAGGTGCCGGCGAGCAGCCCTCTCCCCGGCTCGTGCCCACGGAAGTACGCGGCGCAGTAGAGGAGGACCAGGGCTCCGACCCCAGCCACGACGAGCGTCATGACCCACTGGAGGGTGCTCATCGTCAGGGTCACGTCGAGTCCGAGCGAGGGGACCCAGGTCATCGTCTCGGTGACACCGGGGCCATGGACGTCGGCGGTCTGGGTCAGTGCCCAGACGGTCGTCGCGGCAGGCGCGAGCGCCATGACGTAGAAGGCGTTGCTGCCGATGCGGCGGACCAGAGCGGGGGCAGCGGCTCCGAGCACCATGTGCAGGGCGAGGAGCGCTAGCAGAGGGGCCTCCGGCTGTCGAGCGATGCAGGCATCGGCGGTCGGTGGGTCGAGGGCCGAGTTTACCGGAGGGAGAACGACGGCCCGACCACCGATCGGTGGTCGGGCCGCCGTGCGTTCGAGAGGTCGGCGCTGGTCAGAGGTTCCCGCGCTTCTCCTGCTCGCGCTCGATCGACTCGAAGAGCGCCTTGAAGTTGCCCTTGCCGAAGCCGAGCGAGCCGTGCCGCTCGATGATCTCGAAGAACACGGTCGGCCGGTCGCCGAGCGGCTTGGTGAAGATCTGGAGCAGGTAGCCGTCCTCGTCGCGGTCGACGAGGATCTTGCGCTTCTTGAGCTCCTCGATCGGCACGCGGACCTCACCGATGCGGGCCCGCATCTCTGGGTCGTCGTAGTAGGCGTCGGGGGTGTCGAGGAACTCGACGCCCTCCTTGGTCAGCTCGTCGACGGTCCGGAGGATGTCGCCGGTGGCGAGGGCGAGGTGCTGGGCGCCGGGGCCGGCGTAGAAGTCGAGGTACTCGTCGATCTGGCTGCGCTTCTTGGCGATCGCCGGCTCGTTGAGAGGGAACTTCACCCGGTGGTTGCCGTTCGCGACGACCTTGCTCATGAGCGCCGAGTAGTCGGTCGCGATGTCGTCACCGATGAACTCGGCCATGTTCACGAAGCCCATGACCCGGTTGTAGAAGGCGACCCACTCGTCCATCTTCCCGAGCTCGACGTTGCCGACGATGTGGTCGAGCGCCTGGAAGAGCCGCTTGGGAGCGCCCTCGCGCTTGACGAAGCCGGAGCTGCGCTCGACGTAGCCGGGCAGGTAGGCGCCGGCGTAGCGCACGCAATCGACCTCGCGCTGGACGAGCGTGTGCCGGGTCTCGCCGTAGGTCGCGATGGCGGCGAGCCGGACCGTCCCGTGCTCGTCGGAGACGTCGTGCGGCTCCTCGAGGACCGTGGCGCCGGCGGCCTTGGCCCGCGCGATGCAGCGGTCGACGTCCGGCACCTCGAGCGCGATGTCGACGACGCCGTCGCCGTGCCGGGCGTGGTGCTCGATGAGCGGGCTCGCCGGGTCGACCGCGCCCTTGACGACGAAGCGGATGGACCCCGACTTCAGGACGAAGGACTTGTGATCGCGGTTGCCGTGCTCGGGCCCGCTGTAGGCGACGAGCTCCATCCCCCAGGCGCTCTGGTAGTAGTGCGCGGTCTGGGTGGCGTTGCCGACGACGAAGACGATGGCGTCCCAGCCCGTGACCGGGAAGGGGTCGACACTCTCGTCGTAGTCGACGAGGCCGACGAGCTGCTGGAGCTGGGCGAGGTCGAGGTCTGCCTCGCGCTCGGCGTCGGTGAGGTCGATGCTGGCGGACGTCGTTGTCGTGTCAGTCATGTCGAGCAGGGTGGCGTCGACCCGCAGTGTGCGCAATCAACCGCGACAACACTGGTCACGATGCCCAAGGCATTGCCGGTTCTGGTGGTCTGCACGCACAATGTGACCCATGCCTCGCCAGACCGGTATCGACGAGCTCGACGCGCGCCTCATCGACCTCTTCTCGGACCAACCCTCGATCGGCGTCCTCGGCGCCTCACGCGCCCTCGGGGTCGCGCGCGGCACCGTTCAGGCCCGCCTCGACCGGCTGCAGGCCTCTGGGGTGATCGCCTCGCTCGCGCCGGAGGTCGACCCGGCATCCCTCGGCTACCCGGTCACCGCCTTCTGCACCCTCGAGATCAACCAGCGGCAGGGTCACGAGCCCGTGGTCGCTCACCTCCAGGCGATCCCCGAGGTCCTGGAGATCCACTCGACGACCGGACGGGGCGACCTCATCGTCCGGGTCGTCGCGCGCGACAACGCCGACCTCGGCCGGGTCATCGACGAGATCATCGACGACGTCCACGTCAACCGGGCCAGCACCTCGATCGCCCTCGTCACCCACATGCACCTGCGGACCGGGCCGCTCGTCCGCAAGGCGGCCGCCGGCGACGACGGCTAGCGGCGTCCGACGAACCACCGGCGGATCGTCTCGATCCGCTCGGTGACCTCCTCGCTCGTCGCGGACGCCAGCTCGGGTCCACCGCATGCCCGGCGCAGTTCCATGTGGACGTTCGCGTGGGGCGCGCCCTTCTTCTGCGCGTAGGCAGAGACGAGCTTGTTGAGCTCCTTGCGCTGTGCTGCGAGCGCCCTGTGCGCGGAGACGGGCTGTGCCGCCTCAGACTGCCGCCGGGTGCGGCCCGTCTTCGCCGACTGCTTGCTCTGCCGCTCGCTGAGCAGGGCATGCACCTGGTCCGGCTCGAGCAGACCGGGCAGGCCGAGGTAGTCCTGCTCGTCCTCGGAGCCGACGTCGGCATGCAGC
>JBHWMJ010000020.1:0-8894 GCA_043423105.1 Marihabitans sp. | reverse complement strand
TGCCCGTTCGGCGTTGCTGGTGAAGGTCTGGCGGTAGGCCCACTCGGTGGCCAGGGTGCGGTTGAGGCGCTCGACCTTGCCGTTCTGCCAGGGGCAGTGGGGTTTGATGAACTTCTGCTTGGCGCCCAGGTCGGCGCAGACCCGCTTCATGTCGGCTGAGTTCCGGTAGGCGAACGCGTTGTCGGTCATGACCCGTTCGATCCGGGTGATGCCCTTGGCAGCGAAGTAGGCCGCGGCACGCTCGAGGAACGCCGCGCAGGTGGGGCCCTTCTCGTCGGGAAGGATCTCTGAGTAGGCCAGTCGTGAGTGGTCATCGACCAGCGAGTGCACGTAGTCGTAGCCGATCTTGACCTTGCGGTCGCGATTGCCGTTCGCCCGTCCGTGGGCGCGCCAGCCGCCGCCGTCGGGGATCTTGCCGAGCTTCTTGACGTCCATGTGGACCAGCTCGCCGGGCCGGTCGCGTTCGTAGCGCTGCGCGGTGGCCTTCGAGGACCGGATGACCTCCCCGGTCATGGGGTCGCACTCGCGCAGATAGGGGACGCCGTGGCGGCGCAGGATCCGCGCCACGGTGCGCGGCGCGACCCCGACCCGGGGACCGAGGACGTCTTGGCCATCACGGTGCTCAGCCCGCGCGGCGAGGACCTTCTGCTCGACCTCGTGACTGGTGCGGGTCGGCGTGGTGTGCGGGCGCGAGGAACGGGTCTCCAGGCCGGCATCGCCCTCGGCGGCGTACCGGTCGAGCCAGGTGCGCACGCACTTGCGGGAAACCCCCATCGCGGCGGCGATGTGGGCCTGCTTCCAGCCAGCCCGGTGGCGCTGGACGATGAGCATGCGGCCGTGCACGGTCAGGCGGGCATTACGGTGGGACACGAGAGCCTCCAGGGTGGAGTGGGACCTAGACAAGCCACACCCCCTCCCCGGGGGCTCTCCCTACGTCAATGGTGACGCGCCGCTGCTACCAACCTCATGGCCGGGTACATCTAGCGGCGGACGGCGGCGAGCAGGCCGTCACCGACGGGCAGCAGCGCCGGCACCAGCCGCTCGTCGTCCCGCAGCGCCTTGCCGAGGTCACGCAGGGTGCTCGTCGTCTCGTCCCGCTGTGCCGGGTCTGCGACGCGGTCGTGCCAGAGCATGTTGTCCAGCGCGAGGACACCTCCCGGCCGGAGCATCCGGATTGCGTGCTCCACGTAGTCGGGGTAACCGCCCTTGTCAGCGTCGACGTGGACCATGTCGTACGCGCCGTCGGTCATCCGGGGGAGGATCTCGTCGGCCCGTCCGACGATGACTCGGGTGCGTTGGGTCGGGATCCCCGCCGCGGCGTAGGTGGCCCGTGCGGCGCGAGCGTTCTCGGGCTCGAGCTCGATCGTGGTGAGCACCCCGTCCTGCGGCATGCCACCGAGTAGCCACAGCCCCGAGGTGCCCGCGCCGGCGCCGATCTCCACGACGTGCCGTGCCTGGCACGCAGCGGCCAGCAGGCGCAGCGCCGCGCCGACGCCGGTGCCGACCGGTGTGGCCCCGAGCTCTTCGCCGGTGCGACGGGCGGACTCCCCGTGCTCCGACTCGGGGATGAAGTCCTCGGCGTAGAGGTAGCTGTTCAGGCGCGATCCGCTCATGACGGGCCAGCCTAGTTGCCGTCGCGCCCGCACGAGTGTCCGTCGGGGAGCCGCGGTGCGGGCTGTGCGCAGGGATGGCACAGGTTCTTGTCAGGTCGATGACCAACGATCACTGTCGTGGACGTGGACGAGAGCGCTGGCTGGACCCCGCCGACCTGGCACGAGGTCGTGGAGGAGCACGCCCCGCGCGTCTACCGGCTCGCCTACCGGCTCACGGGTGACCACCACGACGCAGAGGACCTCACCCACGACGTCTTCGTCCGGGTCTTCCGCTCGCTCGACTCGTACCGTCCTGGCACCTTCGAGGGGTGGCTGCACCGGATCACGACCAACCTCTTCCTCGACCGGGCCCGCCGGGCTCAGCGGCTGCGCATCGATCACCTGGGGGAGGGTCTCGCCGCCCGGTTGCGGGCGAGCAGCCCGGACCCGCACGAGGTCTACGAGGGGGCGCACCTCGACGACGACGTCCAGAGCGCCCTCGACTCCCTGCCGCCGCAGTTCCGGGCGGCCGTCGTCCTCAGCGACATCGAGGGTCTCAGCTACGAGGAGGTGGCCGACGTCCTCGGCATCAAGATGGGCACGGTCCGCTCCCGGATCCACCGCGGCAGGGCCCGCCTCCGCGAGCTGCTCGCCCACCGAGAGCCCGCACGGGCCGGAGCGACCCGGGCAGCGACACCCCGCGGGCGAGGGCGCTCCACGGTGTCGGGCTTCCCCGTCGCCGTCCCGGTGCCGTGACCCGGCCGTCGCCGGGGCAAGGCACAATCGAGGCATGACAGAGCCCAGCGACAGCCGCGAGCGGCCCTACCCCGCCGAGGAGGGGACGCAGCCCCTGTCGACGGACCACACCCAGGTGATGGGTGCTGGATCGCAGGCACCGCAGCTGCCGGCTCCGCACCAGCCCGCACCTGCTCACCCCCAGTGGCAGAGGCCGCCGAGTGGCCAGCCGCAGCCGAACCAGCACCAGCAGCCGCACTCCCACCAGCAGGCCCACCCCCACCAGCAGCCGCACCCCTGGGGTGCGCCGACCAACCCCTACCAGCCCCCTTCGTCCGCACCGTCGGGTGGGCGGCGCCCACGGCGCACCGTCTCGCTCCTCGGGGCCGCGACGGCCGTGGCCGCCACCGCGCTCCTGGCCGGTGTCACCGGGGGTGCCGTGGGCGGTCTGGCAGCCGAGCGCGAGGCCGGCTCCGGCGTCGTCACCCTCGACGCACCGCCACTCGACCGACCAGCGGGATCGGTCGCCGACATCGCCGGGCGAGCGGTGCCGAGCGTCCTGACGATCCGCGTGGGGTCCTCCTCAGGGGGCGGCACCGGCTCCGGCTGGGTCTACGACGGCCGAGGCCACGTCGTGACGAACAACCACGTCGTGAGCGCGGCGGGCGGCAGCAGCGCGATCGCCGTCGAGCTCGCCGACGGCACCCGCCGCGAGGCTGAGCTCGTCGGCCGCGACGTCAGCTACGACCTCGCCGTGCTCAAGGTCGACCCCGCCGACCTCACCCCGCTGCCGATCGGGAACAGCGGCGACGTCGTCGTCGGTGATCACGTCGTGGCCGTGGGCTCCCCGCTCGGGCTCGACAGCACGGTGACCTCCGGCATCGTCAGCGCGATCGAGCGGCCGGTGTCCGCCGGCGACCAGGGCGACCAGTCATACATCAGCGCGATCCAGACCGACGCGGCGATCAACCCGGGCAACTCTGGCGGACCGCTGCTCAACGCACGGGGCGAGGTCGTCGGGGTGAACTCGGCCATCGCGCAGGTGCCCGGCAGCGCGCGCGAGGGAGCGCTGGGCTCGATCGGGGTGGGTTTCGCGATCCCCAGCGACCAGGTGCGTCGCACCGTCGACCAGCTGATCGAGACCGGCCGGGCGGTCCACCCGGTCATCGGCGTGCACCTCGACATGCGCTACGAGGGCGAAGGGGCCCGCGTCCTGCCCGACGAGGTCCAGGGCACCAGTCCTGTCCTGCCCGGCGGTCCCGCGGACAAGGCCGGTCTGGAGCCGGGAGACGTCATCACCCACATCGACGGACGGCGGGTCTCCGACAGCGATCAGCTCGTCGTTCGTATCCGCGCGAAGGAAGTGGGGGATACGGTACGTCTGACGATCGAGCGCGACGGCTCCGAACGCCAGCTGTCCATGACCCTCGAAGCTGCCAAGGAGGACTGATGCTGCCCAACGGGTGGGAGTTCATCATCCTCATCGTCCTCGCCGTCTTCCTGCTCGGCCCGGACCGGCTGCCGGAGTACGCGGCCAAGCTCGCCCGCTTCGTCGTCCACGCCCGTCGGATGGCCAACGACGCCAAGGGCCAGCTGAGGGAGCAGATGGGCCCGGAGTTCGAGGACGTCAACTGGCGTCAGTACGACCCGCGGCAGTACGACCCGCGACGAATCGTCCGGCAGGCGCTGCTCGAGCCACTCGACGACACCGTCCGTGACGTCAAGGACATCGGCGCGTCGACGCGGGCCGACCTGAACGACCTCGCGCACGCACGCCCCGGCAGCGGAGTGCCCGCTGCTGCCGGCGACGGCGCGGCGGACCTGGACGGGCAGCCCGCGCCCTACGACCTCGAGGCGACCTAGGGCGTGTCTCCCAAATCCGCAGTCTGCGTCGGCAAGGGTGATCGCATGTCGCGGTTGCAGACGCTCTCGGACGCCGAGTGGGACTTGATCGAGGACTTCATGCCGTCTTCGGACGGGCGGCGGGGTCGTCGGTTCTCGGATCACCGGTTGGTGGTCGAGGGGATCATCTACCGCTACCGGACCGGCGTTGCGTGGCGGGACCTGCCTGCGGAGTTCGGTCCGTGGCAGACGGTGTGGAAGCGGCACCGCCGCTTCGCAGGCGACGGGACCTGGGACAAGGTCCTGACGGCCTTGTTGACCAGGGCAGACACCATGGGCGTGATCGATTGGGATGTTGCGGTCGATTCGACCATCGCGCGTGCCCACCAGCACGCGACGAACACCAGGCGCCTCGCGGGGGGCTCCATCGAATTACATGATGCAGATGCCCGAGCCGGTCGATCATGCGATCGGGCGATCGCGTGGCGGTCTGTCGACGAAGGTCCATCAGCTGTGCGACGGCAGGGGACGTCCCATGGTCATCGCCGTCGGGCCGGGGCAAGGCAGCGACTCGAAGATGTTCCCGCACCTGCTCGCTGCGGTTCGGGTCCCGCGCGACGGGGTGGGGCGGCCTCGCACCACCCCTGACGCGGTGTTGGCAGACAAGGCGTACTCCTCGCGAGTTCACCGCACCCTGCTGCGCAGTCGAGGGATCACGGCTGTGATCGCTGAACCTCGGGACCAGCAGTCGAACCGGAAACGCCGTGGTTCGCGTGGAGGACGCCCGCCGCTGACCGATCCAGGCAGGTACGTCAAGCGGCACGTCATCGAGAACAGCTTCGAGCGGTTCAAGCAGTGGCGCGGCCTGGCGACCAGATACGACAAGCTCGCCTCGACCTACCGCGCCGCTGTCCTGCTGCGGGCGATCCTTCTATGGCTCCCCGCCCTCACCGAGCGGCCGTGACCACGGGCGTGGTTTCACGCTCATGCCGATGTCAGGACGTCAGTCGGGGGTGCTGTCGCTGCTCAAGTTGAGGACTTCTCCTTGCCACGCGCGTCGTAGCCAGCGGTCGTGCGAGGCGACGACGACTGCACCGGGGTAGTGCGGGATCTCGGCTTCGAGCTGTGTGGCGAGCAGCAGCGAGAGGTGGTTGGTGGGTTCGTCGAGCAGGAGAACGTCTGGCGGGTCGGCGAGCAGCGCTGCCAGGGCGAGACGACGGCGCTGACCGACGCTGAGCGCTTCGACCGGCCGGGTCTCGTCGCGCGGGGCGATGAGGCCGAAGGTCGATAGTGGCGTCTGCTCGGCGCGATCGGCCCCGACGAGGTCCTCATACGCTTCACGTGCGGTCCGGGCAGTGCCGCGGTGATGGGGGTCAGGCAGTGTGACGTCCTGGTGGAGCATCCCGACCCTCAGACTTTGGGGGCGCGTCACGGTGCCCGCATCGGGCTCCAGAGCGCCGGCGAGGAGAGCGAGCAGCGTTGACTTGCCGACGCCGTTCGGGCCGGTGATGAGCCACTTCTCCTGCGGCCCGACGATCAGGGAGACAGGAGCGAGACGGCCACGCACGCATATCTCGGAGGCTGTCAGTGACGAGCCCGACTGTGCCGTGGCGTCGCAGCCACGGTTGGGATCGACTGCCAGGCCGGCGGTCAGTCCTGCGAACTGCAGTTGTCTCGGCGGTTTGCGGATCTGGGTAGCCTGCAGCTCCTCGTACCGCGCGCGGGCGTCGTTGACCCGCCGCGAGACGACCTTGGCGTTGCGGTCGGCGTAGAACTTCTTCGCCACTCGCGCTTCCGTGCGGGGGCCGCGCTCGGGGTTGCCGACGCTCTGGTTCGCGCGGACAGATCCCGCGAGCCGCTTGAGCTCGGCCTGTTCGTCTTCATACTGCCGTTCCCAGCGCCGGCGGGCGTCCCGACGGGCGGCGAGGTAGTCGGTGTACGTCCCCGTGAATCGGGTCACCCCGATCCCTGAGCCGGGGCCGTCCCCGACGTGAGGCGAACTGACAGCCTGTGGCAGCGGTGACGGGTCGAGGTCGAGAAGGGCGATGACGCTCTCGTCGAGGAACGCACGGTCATGGCTTGCTAGCAGCACTGGGCCGGGCCACTGTGCCAGCACCTCCCGCAGGTAAGCGGTGGCCGTGTCGTCGAGATGGTTCGTGGGCTCGTCGAGCAACAGCACGTCGGGCCGCGAGAGCAGGAGCCATGCCAGCGATAGCCGGGCGCGTTGCCCGCCCGACAACCCGCTGGTGAGTCGCTCGCGCGGCAAGCTCCCGAGGCCCAGCCCGTCGAGCATGGCCGCGATCCGCGCGTCCAGGGACCAGACTTCTAGGTGTTCGGCCCGCTCCAGAGCACGCGCGTATGCGGCGGCAGCTGCGTCGTCTTCGGGAACGTCTGCTAGCCGTTCGGCGGCGCGGTCCAGCTCGGCCGACACCGTCCGAATCGGCGTGACTGCGGCCTCGAGGGCCTGCGCGACGGTGACATCCGGGCGGAACGGGGGCTCCTGGTGCAGCAGACCGACTCGCGGCGGGCCACCGGGTGCAGTCGCCGTGACGCTGCCCGCGTCTGCGGTCAGCAGGCCCGCGACGATGCGCAGCAACGTGGACTTCCCGGACCCGTTCTCCCCGATCAGGCCTACCGGACCCGTTCCGGAGATGGTGAAGGTGACATCGGTGAGGACACGACGGTCACCGAAGGAGAAGGAGATGCCGTCGATGCGCAGATGCGCGGAGGACGTCGTCGTAAACAAGGGTGCTCGATCCTGCGAAGGCGCCCCACGCAGGGGCAGCGGGTATCCCGGCCGGGCACAGCCACTAGCGCGGGCGGGTCGAAGAATCAGGCGAGCATGTAGCCATTATACCGGAAGCCTGGGTGCCCGCAGCAACCTGTTATGGAACCGGCCATCCGTGGGAGGTGAGGCGGATGTCTGCTGAGCTGGTAGCTGCGGACGCGTACTTCATGACCTTGCCAGCGGACACCTTTCGCTGGACACAGCGTTCGGGTTCGACCGCTGAGGAACCCATCCGCCGCATCCTTTCCGTGGGGCGTGCGTAGCTCGGATACGTTTCGAGCATGACGTTGGAAGACCTTGTCCACATGATCACGTCCCGTCGAACGGACGCCGGCCACCCGATCGTGGTGGGCATCTCGGGCTACGGCGGGTCTGGAAAGTCGACGCTCGCCCGCGCCCTCGCCGCCAAGGTGCCCGGAGCCGTCCGTCTTCGCGGCGATGACTTCCTCGACCCGACCCGATCCCGCCAACGCTCGGCGACCTGGGACGGCGTCGACCGAGCTCGGCTCGTCCGCGATGTGCTCGTGCCGTTCCGCGAGAGACGGGCCTCGATGTTCCAGAGATTCGACTGGTCGACCCGCGCCCTTGGCACGCCGGAGCCAGTGCCTGCTGGGGAGGTCATGCTCGTCGACCTGATCGGCTTGTTCTGCCCGGAGACCGCGGAGGCCCTGGACCTGCGCGTGTGGTGCGACGTCGACTTGGACACAGCCACGCTCCGCGGGATGGCCCGCGACGCGCGTTTCGGTTGTGACCACGTCGAGTTGTGGCAGCACGTGTGGGGGCCGAACGAGCGCGATTTTGTGGAGCGATTCGATCCCCGAGCGACAGCAGACGTTGTCCTCCCCGATGCGATCTGGGCTGAGATCGCGGAATCAGCGGGGACTCCTGACTAGCCTGCATGACGGCTGCCAAGGCAGCAGGAACGTCCGGCTCTGAGTCTTGAAGCTGCCATGAGGCACGTTAGATGGCGCGCCCGCGTCGTTCCTCGAGGGTGAGCCCGCGACGGCGCAGCTCGGCCGCGAAGACGCCCATGCCGGGACGCTGGGTACCAGTATTGGTCCCCTCGTAAATCGAGGTGCAGCCACACGAGGGGCTGCACCCCTGTAGGACGGCATGAGTCACCCCGCGTTGGGTGGCCAGATCGGCAGCTCTGCGGGCGCCGTCGATGAAGGCCTGTGTCACGTCCTCGCCGGTGTTCTCGATGACCCGGGCACGGCCGTCGAGGACGTCCTCCCCGTCTCCACTAACGATCTCGGCTGCGGGGCGCGGTGTGGAGAAACCGGCCAGCACCTCGGCACAGACGGGAATTGCTCCGTCGTTCACGAGAGCGATGGCTCCAGCGTCCGGGCGGGCACGGCCGTCGTATCGACACGCGGCGCCGGCCAGGCATGCACTGACCAGAGTTCGCGACGGTTCCACAGGCATAGGTTGAGCGTAGGGCCCCGCCCAAGGAATGTGCTCGCCGCTCGCCATCGTGTCCGCTCGTGCCGCGAAGCGCGCGTCGTGAGCGATACGTCGCATGGAATTGGGAGACACGCCCTAGGCGTCCTGGAGGCACCCAGGTTGACTCTCTCGGAACCACCTCGGAGAGGTTCGCACGTGTTCTCTGTGGCAACCCGAGCGGAGCGAGGGGCGGCAGTCCCTCCAGGTGCGGCAAATGCCGCACCTGATGGCGCCGCGAGCACCGTCAGGGGCACTGACGGTAAGGCATACCAGGCCCGGTCATGCCGCCAGCCGCAGACGGTGTCGGACTGCGCCGACAATGCTGCGGCTCTGGAGGAGAAGTCCGCGTTTGATGCGGTGTTGGACATGCCGGCTGACGACTTCGGGGTGAATCCGTTGGACCTCAGCCGGCGTGCGGACGACGAGCGGGCGCGGGTACGTCGGATGCTGACGATCTTCAACGGGTCGGGCGCAGGTGCTGTCCAGATGACTAC
>JBHWMJ010000018.1:0-6549 GCA_043423105.1 Marihabitans sp. | reverse complement strand
TTTGTCGCCCCGGGGGCGGGCGCCGTGGGCGAAGGGGCCGGCGCGGACGGGGCGGAACCAGACGCGGTCGGCTGCTCGACATCCTCGGCCGAAGGGGACAAGACCGGCGGCGAGGGTGGCTGCTCCCCCTTCGCCTCGGCGTCAGGCTCGACGGTCGGCTCGTCGTCTCCCTCGGCAGCGGGGGCGGTCGCGTCCGGCGTGCCCTCGTCGGCGCCCTCGGGGATGAGCTCGTCCGGGATAGCGGCGGAGCGCACCGTCGCGGCGATGGTCTCGGCGTCGATGAGGAGGAGTCCGTCGACCTCGCGCCGCAGGTGCTTGGAGACGCCGTGCGGCCGGCCCCTCTGGTCCGGCACGGCAAGGAGGACGACCTGGACCCCGTGGCTCTGGGCCTCCTCGACGGCCTCGGTCAGGTCGTCGTCGCCGGAGACGAGGTAGACGACGTCGGCGACCCGGTTGCGGCCCTGGATCGCGAGGTCGAGCCCGATCCGGATGTCGACACCCTTCTGGTCGCCGGAGTACGACAGCCGGCCGAGGCGCAGCTTGACCCGGGACAGCAGCCCGATCTCCTCCTGCTGGTAGTCGGGCATGCCGCCGGGGCGGGCGCCGGAGTCGTACCAGTTGACCCGCAGCAGCGGAAGGTCCGAGTCGCTCTCCGCCTGCTCGACGAGCCGCGCGATGAGCGTCGGGTAGTCGACCGTGACACCGCGGCGCAGCGAGCTGCCGGTGACGTAGGTGGCGGCCGAGGCCAGGAGGTAGCCGACGTCGACGTGCACCGCGCAGTAGGACCTCATGGCCCCACCCTGCCAGCCGCCCGGCGTACGGTCACGAGGTGCTCACCTTCGGCCACGGCAGGCTCGACCGGGACGAGCTCGGCGACCTCCTCACCGGCGCCGGGGTCGACCTGGTCGTCGACGTGCGGCGCTTCCCCGGCAGCCGCTCCAACGAGGCGGCCTCGCGGGGTGCGGTGCCGGACCTCCTCGAGGAGAGGGGGATCGGCTACCGCTGGGACGGGCGGCTCGGAGGCCGGCGCAACCTCACGGCGGCCGAGGACGCGGCGTCGCCGGACACGTGGTGGCGGGTCAAGGCCTTCCGCGCGTACGCCGGGTGGACCCGCTCGGAGGACTTCCGGGCCGGGCTCGCCGAGCTGCTCGCCGACGAGGCGACCGGTCGGACGGTGGCGATCATGTGCAGCGAGGCCGTGTGGTGGCGCTGCCACCGCCGGATCGTCAGCGACGTCGTCCTCGGGGAGCACGGGGTCGAGGTCGGTCACCTCATGCACGACGGGCGGGTGACCACGCACGAGCTGAGCGAGGGCGCCCGCGCCGGGGACGACGGCCGGCTCGTCTGGGACACCTGACCCGCTCACGCCCCCTTCGCTGATGCACGAGGCTCCCCGTCCCTGAGGTGAACCGCGAGTACGACGACCATTGCCCCGTGCGCCAGCGGCCGGGAGCCCCTCAATCTGGGGTTCTCTGTCAGGGCGCGGCGAGCAATGGTCGTCGTACCCGCGAGTCACCATTGGGCCCCCCGACACCGGCGGCTTCGCGGGGCTGGCGACCTAGAGTCGAGGCACGGACCTCGAACCAACAGGAGTGAATGACCATGATCAGCTGGGGAATCATCGGCTGGATCGTCCTGGGCGGCCTCGCCGGCTGGCTCGCGAGCAAGATCATGAGCACCGACGAGCAGCAGGGCATCGTGCTCAACGTCGTCGTCGGCGTCGTCGGTGGCCTCATCGGCGGCTTCCTGCTCAGCGCGCTGGGCGTGGACGTGGAGGGCGCTGGGCTCATCTTCAGCTTCCTCACGGCGCTGCTCGGCGCGGTGATCCTGCTCTTCGTCGTCAAGGCGGTCACCGGCCGCCGCTGACCCACGACACCGGCGAGCGCCCTCCGCAGCAGCGGGGGGCGCTCGTCTGTCCTCAGGCAACCTGTGGCGCGACCGGGCGAATCAGCTCTTGACGACGGCCACGGGGCACCGGGCCCCGGCGACCACCTGCCGGCTCGCCGAGCCGGCGAGCAGACCGAGCGTCGGGCCGCGGCCCCGCGACCCGGTGACGACGAGCGCCGCCGACCCCGAGTGCCGGGCGACGGTCTCCTCGAGCGAACCCTCGATGGCCTCGACCTCGACGTCGACGTCGGGGTGCTCGGCGCGGACGGGGGCGAGCGAACGGTCGAGCAGGTCGTGCGACTCGGCGAGGACCTTCGCCATGTCCGGGGGGAAGTACAGCGCGTCGGTGGCGATCGCCGTGGGCTCCTCGACGGTGACGAGCACCTCGAGGTGCGCCTGCCGCCTCACCGCCTCGTCGAAGGCGAAGCGGGTCGCGGCCTCGGCCGCCGGCGATCCGTCCGAGGTGAGGACGACCGATCCCTCGTCGGACCACCGGGCACCCTCGGGCCCGACGATCACGGGGCACTCCGCGCGGGCGGCGACGGCGTCCGAGGTGCTGCCGAGCAGGAGGCTCGCGAGGGCACCACGTCCCCGGCTCCCGACGACGAGGCAGCGCGCGGTGGTGGCGGCGCCGAGGAGCGCGTGGACCGAGCCGCCCGGGACGAGGGCGGTGTGCCCGGCGAGGTCCGGCTGGGCCTCGTGGAGCACGCGGGCCGCCTCGTCGAGGATCGCCTGCGCACCCTCGCGGGCGTCCTCGATGACCCGGGTGTCGTAGCCGAGCCCGCGCACGGAGCCGACGGGCATCTCCCAGGTGTGGAGCAGGGTCGCCTCGCAGCCGAGCAGTGCGGCGTACGCCGCCCCCCAGTGCACAGCGTCGTGCGACTGCTCAGAGCCGTCCACCCCGATGACGACTCGTCCGGCGAAGGGGTCGGGCTGGGTCTGTGCCATGGCGTGCTCCTCGGTCGGTGGCGGTGCCACCTCCACCGTAGGCAGGTCTGCCCCGCAACGGCGCCGGGACGCGCAGATGCCCGGGCAGTTGCGAAGGGGTGCGGTCAGGCGACCCAGGCGCGCAGCGCCTCGGCGGTGAGGGTCTCCCCCTTCGCCACCATCTCGGCCGGGGTGCCCTCGAAGACCACCCGACCGCCGTCGTGACCCGCGCCCGGGCCGATGTCGATGATCCGGTCGGCCTGCGCCATGACGGCGAGGTTGTGCTCGATCACGACGAGCGAGTGCCCCTGCTCGACGAGCCGGTGGAGCATCGTCAGCAGCATCTCGGTGTCGGCGAGGTGCAGCCCCGAGGTCGGCTCGTCGAGGACGATGACGCTGCCCTTGCCGCCCATCTGCGAGGCGAGCTTGAGTCGCTGGCGCTCACCGCCGGAGAGCGTCGTCAGCGGCTGTCCGAGCCGGATGTAGCCGAGCCCGACGTCGAGGAGCCGGGCGAGGATCTGCTTCGGCTTGCCGGTCGTGAAGACCTCTGCTGCCTGGGCGATGGAGAGCCCCAGCACCTCGTCGATCGCGAGGTCGTGCAGCCGGTACGCGAGCACCTCGGGCTTGAAGCGGCGGCCCTCGCACTCCTCGCACGGGATGGTCACCCCGGCCATGACGGCGAGGTCGGTGTAGATGACGCCGTAGCCGTTGCAGGCCGGGCAGGCTCCCTCGGAGTTCGCGGAGAAGAGGGCCGGCTTGACGCCGTTGGCCTTGGCGAAGGCGGTGCGGATCGGGTCGAGCAGGCCGGAGTAGGTCGCGGGGTTGGAGCGACGGGATCCCTTGATCGCCGACTGGTCGACGACAAGCACCCCACCGTGCTCGTCGAGGTGCGCGGAGCCCTGCGACGAGCCTCGAGACGACGCGAGCGAGCCGTGGATCAAGGACGACTTGCCCGACCCGGCGACGCCGGTGATGACGGTGAGTACCCCGGTGGGGATGTCGACGTCGACGTCCTTGAGGTTGTGCGTCGAGGCGCCCCTGATCTCGATGGCGCCGGTCGGCTCGCGCAGCGACTCGCGCAGCCCGATCCGCGTGTCGAGGTAGCGGCCGGTGACGGTCTCGGAGCCGCGCAGCCCGTCGAGGTCCCCCTCGTAGGTGACCTCGCCGCCGTCGGTGCCCGCTCCCGGGCCGAGGTCGATGACGTGGTCGGCGATCTCCATGACCTCGGGCTTGTGCTCGACCACGAGCACGGTGTTGCCCTTGTCGCGCAGCTGGAGGAGCAGGTCGTTCATCTTCGTGATGTCGTGCGGGTGCAGCCCGACGGTCGGCTCGTCGAAGACGTAGGTGACGTCGGTCAGGGCCGACCCGAGATGGCGGATCATCTTGACCCGTTGCGCCTCGCCGCCCGAGAGGGTCCCGGACTCGCGGTCGAGCGAGAGGTAGCCCAGACCGATGTCGACGAAGCCCTGGAGCATCTCGGTCAGCCCCGCGAGCAGCGGCCTCACCGACGGCTCGTCGAGCGCCTTGACCCACTCGAGCAGGTCAGAGACCTGCATCGCGGAGACCTCGGGCAGCGTCTTGCCTGCCACGGTGGCCGACCGGGCGGCCCGGTTGAGCCGCGTACCGCCGCACTCGGGGCAGTCGGCGAAGGTCGCGACCTTCTCCCGGAAGGCGATGACGTGCGCCTGCTTGGACTCCTTCTCGACGAAGCCGCTCCGGATCCGGGAGAGCAGCCCCTGGTAGGTCCAGTTGATGCCGGAGAACGAGATCTTCGTCGGCTCCTGGTCCCAGAACCAGGCCCACTCATCGTCGGTGTAGTCCGCGACCTTCTTGTCGGGGTCGAGGCGGCCCGACTCCGCATAACCCCGCCACATCCACGTGTCGACGCCGAACCCCGGGGCGAGGATCGCCCCTTCGTTGAGGCTCTTGGACCGGTCGACGACGGCGTCGACGTCGATCGCCGCCGCGCGCCCCCTCCCTTCGCACTCAGGGCACATGCCGCCGATGACCTCGAAGGTCCGCTTCTCGGCCTTGCCGCCGGAGACCTTGAGCATCCCCGAGCCCTGGGCCGAGGCGATGTTGAAGGCGAAGGCCTGCGACGACCCCACGTGCGGCTCCGACCGGCGCGACCACAGCAGCCGCAGCAGCGCGTTGGCGTCGGTGACCGTGCCGACCGTCGAGCGAACGTTGGGCGTCATCCGCTCCTGGTCAACGACGATCGCCGAGGTGACGTTGGCGAGCTCGTCGACCTCGGGCCGCGCCGGCGTCGCCATGAAGGACTGGAGGAAGGCGGAGTACGTCTCGTTGAGCAGTCGCTGGCTCTCAGCGGCGATCGTGCCGAAGACGAGGCTCGACTTGCCCGACCCCGAGACCCCGGTGAAGACGGTGAGCCGCCGCTTGGGGATGTCGACGTCGACACCCTGGAGGTTGTTGACCCGCGCGCCGCGGACCCGGATCGTGTCGTGGCCGTCGGCCGGTGCAGTCATGGGCACAGTGTCACCCAGCACCCTGCGCTCGTCGAGGTGCGAGGAGCTCTGCGACGAGCCTCGAGACGCCGCCGCCACCGAGACGGCGAAGGGGTGGCAGGCTGGCCGGGTGAGCCCGAACCTCTCCCCCACCCTGGCCGTCGTCGCCGAGTGCTTCGAGCGGGTGCGTGACGACCTGCCCGGCGTGCTCGAAGGGATGGACCCGGCGGAGGTCCTCCACCGCCCTGGCCCCGACGCGAACCCTGTCGGCTGGCTCGTCTGGCACCTCGCCCGGGTCCAGGACGACCACCTCGCCGGGGTCGCCGCCGGTCTCGACCGACCTGTGGAGCAGGTGTGGGAGCAGTGGCGAGAGCGCTTCGGCCTGCCGTACGGGGACGACATCGGATACGGGCACTCCTCCGAGGATGTCGCAGCCTTCGACGTCACCGACCCCGACCTCTTGCTCGGGTATCACGCCGCGGTGCACGAGCTGACCATGGAGGTCCTCGGTGCGATGAAGCAGGACGAGCTCACCGCGGTGGTCGACACCTACGACGGTGAGCCGATCACCGCTCAGGTCCGGCTCGTCTCGGTCATCGGTGACATCACCGCGCATCTCGGCCAGGCGGCCTACGTCCGCGGTCTGCTCGGGCACTGACAGGATCAGGTCATGACCGCTGCTCGCACCACCTACCTCCTCGTCGACGGCGAGAACATCGACGCCACGCTCGGCGCCTCGGTCCTCGGCCGTCGCCCCCAGCCCGAGGAGCGGCCGCGCTGGCAGCGGCTCCTCGAGCACGCCCAGGACCGGTGGGAGCAGGACGTCAAGGCGCTCTTCTTCCTCGCCGCGAACGACGAGCTGCCGCTCTCCTTCGTCCAGGCGCTCATGGCGATGGGATACACCCCCGTCCCGCTGAGCGGGCCCGGCAAGGTCGTCGACATCGCGATCGACCGCACCGCCCGGGCGCTCGTGCGTCGGCCCGCTGACGTCATGCTCGTCAGCCACGACGGTGACTTCGCCCCGGCGATGACCGAGCTGGCCGATGGGCACCGGCGCCTGGGCGTCGTCGGCTTCACCGAGCTGATGTCCGGCGAGCTGCGGGGCGTGCCCGGCGTCGAGATCATCGACCTCGAGCACGAGGTCGGCGCCTTCACCTCGCGCCTGCCGCGCGTGCGGATCATCCCGATCGACGAGTTCGACCCGGCAGAGTTCATCTGATCGGCTCTGCCGTATCGCCCCACGTCAGGGCCTGTCCTGGCTAGCGTGTGA
>JBHWMJ010000311.1:0-4977 GCA_043423105.1 Marihabitans sp. | reverse complement strand
GACGAGGACGACGACGAGGATTGAGTCTCTCCCTCGGCCGCCCCGATCCGCGCGACGACCCGGGCGCACGCCTGCGCTACCTCGGCGGGGACGCGGTAGGACCGGCCGAGGACGACCTGCTCGACCGTGCCACCGACCCAGCTGCCCAGAGCGAGCGCCGGGTCTGCGCCCCGGAAGGTCTGGACGGCCGCGTCGGGGTCGCCCACGAGGACGAGCGGCACCCCCGCCTCAGAGAGCACCCGGAGCAGTCGAGCCGCCGGCGCGGTGAGCTCCTGCGCGTCGTCGACGACGACGCAGCCGATCTCGCCGAGCGTCCGAGCGAGCGCGTCGGCGTCGTTCTCGAGCAGCTCTGCGGCGGCCGAGAGCACCCAGGCCGGGTCGTAGGCACCGGGAGTCGCGAGCGCCCCGACCTCTTCGTACTCCTCGAAGACGGCAGCGGCCGCGACCCACTCCGGCCGGTCGTGCCGCTGGCCGAGCGAACGGAGCTCGACGGGCGTCAGACCGTGCTCCACCGCTCGCATGAGCAGGTCGCGCAGCTCGTCGCGGAAGGCCCTCGTCGTCACCGCCTCTGCGAGCCGATGAGGCCAGTCGGGCCCGGTGCCCGACTCCTGGTGACCGGCGAGCAGGTCGGCCAGGACGAGGTCCTGCTGGGCACCGGAGATCAGCCGTGGCTCGAGCAGCCCGTCGACGGCTGCCTGAGTCCGGAGCACCGCGAAGCCCAGGCTCTGGATCGTGCGGGCGAGAGGCACGGACGCAGCACCGGTCAGGCCGGACGTCACCGCGTCACGCAGCGCCGCCGCTGCGGGGCGGCTGGCCCCGACGAGGACGACCTCGTCGGGCCGGCACTCCCCCGTGCGAACCCGGTCGAGAGCCGCCGCGACCGCCACGGTGGTCTTGCCCGTGCCCGGGGCACCCAGCACGACGACGACGTCGGCGCGCACGGTCGCCGCTCGACGCTGGTCGGTATCGAGATCAACCTGATGCGGCCCCCCGCCCTCGGCCAGGGAGAGTCCGCGGTCCAGGAGGACGCGGGTCGCCCCCTTCGTGCCGGCCGCGCCAGCGGCGTCGATCGCTGCCATGCCTCTATCCCATCATCGCGCGCCGACAGCCGAAGAGCGATGACCGCGACCGGCGTAGCATGGGGCCGCCAGACGACCCAGGAGGACCCCGATGACCGGCTCGCCCCAGCGCGTGCAGCGACTCCCGCGCGCGCAGCGTCGAGCGCAGCTCCTCGAGGCGGCCCAGACCGTCTTCGTCCGCAAGGGCTACCACGCCACTGCGATGGAGGACATCGCTGACGAGGCCGGCGTCTCCAAGCCGGTCCTCTACCAGCACTTCCCGGGCAAGCTCGAGCTGTACCTCGCTCTCCTCGAGGGTCAGTGCGACCGGCTCGAGGCTCTCGTGCTCGATGCCCTCGAGAGCGCGACCGACCACAAGGACCGCGTCTACCGGACCATCGCCGCGTTCTTCGAGTTCGTCGGGGGCGAAGGGGAGGCCTTCCGCCTCATCTTCGAGTCCGACCTCACGAGCGACCCCCAGGTCCGGCACCGTCTGGACGGGCTCGAGGCGCAGATCGGCGACGCGATCAGCCAGCGGGTCGCCGAGGACACCGGGCTGCGCAAGGACTTCGCCGACCTGCTCGGCATCACCCTCGTCGGTATGTCGCAGATCTCCGCCCGGGCCTGGCTCGCCCGCGGCTCCGCCATCCCCCAGGCCGATGCCGCGCGAGCCGCCGGGCACCTCGCCTGGCGCGGCATTGGGTCCTTCCCCACCGTCGCGACCAAGCGCGCCGTCGACGGGGGCCTGGGCGAGGACGTCACCACCGCGTGATGTGATCGTCCTGTCCCACTCCCCGACCAGGAAGGCGTGAACCGTGGAGATCAAGATCGGTGTCCAGAACGTCGCCCGCGAGATCGTCATCGACGCCTCGGGCAGCGAGAGCGAGATCGAGGCGGCCGTGGAGGCCGCGCTCAGAGGAGAGTCGCTGGACCTGCGCGACGAGAAGGGCCGACGCGTCGTCGTCCCCGCCGGGGCGCTCGGATACGTCGACCTCGGGGAGCCCTCGCGGGGTCGGGTCGGCTTCGGGGCCTGAGAAAAACTCCCAGATTGCCCTGGACATGATCCCGGGGAATGCGCTAGTGGTCCTTTAACCTTTCACGTGATGGCCGGGTATCCGGTCGCCACAAACCCCGGCCCAGCCGGGAACTGAAAGGACCCTCTCGTGATCTCCACCATCATCGGCGCCATCATCGGCGGTCTGATCATCGGTGCCCTGGCTCGCCTCGTCCTGCCGGGCAAGCAGTCGATCTCGATCCTCGTGACGATCATCCTCGGCATCCTCGGATCCCTCGTCGGCTCGTGGCTCGTCTACCAGCTCGGGTACAACAACTCCAACGGCGGCTTCGAGATCATCCCGTTCCTCGCGGGTATCGCGGTCGCGGCGGCGCTCATCGTCGGCTACGGCATGGCGACGGGTCGCAAGCAGGTCTGACCCACCACGCACGACGAAGGCCCCCGGCAGGTGCCGGGGGCCTTCGTGTGTCCTCAGACGGCTCTGTCTCAGGCGGCGAGGCCCAGCCGGGCCATCCGCTGCGAGTGCGCGTCGGTCAGCCGCTGCATGATCGCGCTCATCTCGCTGAGGTCGGCGCCCGGCCGGGAGTGGCTCGTCCCGAGGATGAGCTCGACGAGGGCGTCCCGCTCGGTGGCGACGACCTGGCCCTGGGTCAGTGCCTCGCCCATGAGCCGGCGGCCCCACAGCGCGAGCGGCCCGGCGAGGTGCCGGTTGGCCCGGATCTCCCGGCGCACCGCGTCGATGATGACGTCCGTGCGGCCCTTGTCGGCCGAGGCCTGGGCGATGATCTCCTGGGACTCCTCGTCGACGAAACGGGAGATCTCGCGGAAGAAGTCGTACGCGATGCCGTCACCGATGTAGGCCTTGACGAGCCCTTCGAGCAGACCGTGCGGGGCGGTCCTCCGGTGGAAGGAGTCGAACGCCTCGACGAAGGGCGACATCGCCTCGACCGGGTCGGCGCCGAGCTCACGGATGTGCCCGACGAGCAGCTCGTGGCTCTCGAACTCCCCCACGGCCATCCCCGCGAGTGCCGTCTTGAGGCGGAGGTCGTCGGCGAGCTCGCTGTCGGCGGCCAGCCTCGTGAAACCCGACATTGTCCCGTACGAGATGGCACCGAGGAGGTCGATCACCCCTTCGCGCTCCCGCTCACCCAGCTGCTGCCCGGCCCGTGACGACGACTGCTCGCTCATGGCTCGCCAGCCTAGACGGCACGGCCCTGCCTCGTTGCCGGGTAGCATGGTCTCGACCACGGTGCCCGGTCGGCACTCGACATCCCGCGGGTCCCTGACGGACCCGGCAGGCGGACAGCACTCCCGGACCATGCTCCGGCGGACCGCCCCCGCAGACCTCCGATCGGCCCTCCACGTCGGCGACCATCACGACGTCGCCGCTGATCGAGAGACATCTGCACACGCATGACTGACACGACCCAGACCACCCCTGTCGTCGACCAGGCTGACGAGGCCCCGCAGGCCGAGGCACCCCAGCCGACCTTCGCCGACTTCGACGTCCACCCCGACATCGTCGCCAGCCTCGAGGACGCCGGGATCATCCACCCCTTCCCCATCCAGGCGATGACCCTGCCCGTCGCCCTCGGCCGGCACGACATCATCGGTCAGGCCAAGACGGGGACCGGCAAGACTCTCGGCTTCGGCGTCCCGATCCTCAACAACATCGACACCGAGACCGATGACCGTCGCCCGCAGGCCCTCGCCGTCGCCCCGACCCGTGAGCTCGCGGTGCAGGTGGCCGGTGACCTCGAGCGGGCCGGCAAGCGCCGCGGTATCAAGGTCCTCACGGTCTACGGTGGCCGTGCGTACGAGCCGCAGATCGAGGCGCTGCAGCAGGGCGTCCACGTCGTCGTCGGCACGCCGGGCCGGCTCATCGACCTCGCCCAGCAGAAGCACCTCGACCTCTCGGCCGCGCGCACCGTCGTGCTCGACGAGGCCGACGAGATGCTCGACCTCGGCTTCCTGCCCGACGTCGAGAAGATCATGGCGATGACCCCCGCGGGTCGGCACACGATGCTCTTCTCCGCGACGATGCCCGGCGCGATCGTCTCGCTGGCCCGCCGCTACATGAGCCAGCCGACGCACATCCGGGCGATGTCCGAGGACGGCGAGTCCGACAGCCACACCGTCAAGGCCATCGAGCAGTTCGTCTACCGGGCGCACGCCATGGACAAGGTCGAGCTGCTCTCCCGAGTGCTCCAGGCCAAGGACCGCGGGCTGACGATCATCTTCAGCCGGACCAAGCGCACGGCAGCCAAGGTTGCCGACGAGCTCACCGAGCGCGGCTTCGCGGCCGCGTCGATCCACGGCGACCTCGGCCAGGGCGCCCGCGAGCAGGCGCTGCGCGCCTTCCGCAACGGCAAGGTCGACATCCTTGTCGCGACCGACGTCGCCGCGCGCGGCATCGACGTCAACAACGTCACCCACGTGGTCAACTACCAGTGCCCCGACGACGAGAAGACCTACGTCCACCGGATCGGTCGCACCGGCCGCGCTGGCAACACCGGCATCGCCGTCACCCTCGTCGACTGGGACGACATGACGAAGTGGGCGGTCATCAACCGTCAGCTCGACCTCGGCATCCCCGAGCCCGTCGAGACGTACTCGTCGTCGCCGCACCTCTACACCGACCTCGAGATCCCCGAGGGGGCGAAGGGGCGTCTGCCGCGGTCGCAGCGCACCCGCGAGGGCCTCGACGCGGAGGTCCTCGAGGACCTCGGCGAGACGGGCAAGTCCAGCGGGCGTCGCCCGCAGGGTGACGGCGGCGGTCGTAGCCGCGGCGGCCGTGACGGCGGTCGTGGTGACGGCGGGTCCCGCCGCTCGCAGGATCGCGCGCCCCGTGAGGGCGGCTCGGGCGAGGGCGGCTCGGGCGAGGGCGGCACCCGCGAGGGACCC
>JBHWMJ010000302.1:0-7803 GCA_043423105.1 Marihabitans sp. | reverse complement strand
ACTGTGACGAGGAGGATCGCGGTCATCGCCGCCGACGACGCAAGGGGGTCAGGCCGCGGGGGGCAGCAGCCTCGTCCTGCCCGGCCGCCCGTGCGGCGCGCGCCTCGACCGCATCGAGGGCGGCGCGCAGGCTGGCGATCTCGGCAGGGGTGGCCTCCTCGATGAAGTGGAGGATCGCCGAGGTCTTCTCCTCGTGCGGGATGGAGTCGAGCGGGTCACGCATCGCGACGGCCGTCATCTGCTCGCGGGTCTGGGAGGCCCGATAGCGCCACGCGCGGCCGTCCTGCTCCCGCTCGAGGACGCCCTTGTCCGTCAGGCGGGTGAGCACCGTCATGACGGTGGTGTACGCGAGCTCCTTGCCGGTCTCGATCCGTTCGAGGACCTCACGGACCGTCAGCCCGGCGGGCGGACCGGCCCACAGGACATCCATGACCGACCGCTCGAGGGAACCCAGGGTGCTGCGAGCGCTAGGCATGTCCGACCACCTTCTCGTTCGTCGTGATGTTGCCGAGGTCGATCACACGGTCGACGAGGTCCGTGCCCACCCCGTGGTGCGAGACGAGGACGACGGTACGCCCTGCGGCCCCGGCGAGGAGGTCGGCGATGACGGCGAGTGCCGTCGGGTGGTCGAGGTGGGCGCCGGGCTCGTCGAGGAGGAGCACCGGCCGGCCGGACACGAGCGCGCGCGCGATCGCCAGGCGGGTGCGCTCGCCGCCGGAGATCCCGAGGCCCCCCACACCGATCCGGGCGTCGAGCCCGTCGTCGAGCCCGTCGAGCCAGGACCCCAGGCCGGCAGAGCGAAGGGCGTCGCGCAGCTCGTCGTCGGTCGGCGCCTCGTCCTCAGGTCCACGGGCCAGACGGAGGTTCTCGCGCAGGGTCGAGGCGAAGACGTGCGGCTCGTCGTCGACAAGTGCCACGAGGGCACGCACGTCTGCGGCCGGCAGCGACGCGGTGTCGGCCCCGTCGACGAGATAGCAGCCGGCGGTGGGGTCGAGGTGACGTCCGAGCACCGCGAGGAGCGTGGACTTGCCGCTGCCGTTGGCGCCGACGAGGGCGAGGTGCTCGCCGGGGTCGACGGTCAGGCTCACCGGGCCGAGGTGGGTGTCCCCGCGAGTCCAGCCGGCGGTGAGCTCGCGCAGCTCGATACGTGGGGTGGCCGCCCGGGCCCGCAGCGCGGCCCCGGCGGCTGCGTCGACGTCGGGCCGGTCGACGACGGCCGGCTCCTGGTCGAGGAGGGCGTCGAGACGGGCCTGACCGGCGGTAGCCCGGGCCATCGACCGGGTGGCGTCGGTGAGCACGCCGAGGATCTCGCCGGTGGCGACCGGCGCGAGCACGAGCAGCGCCTTGACGGGGGTGGAGACGTCGCTGCCGATCGCGACCCAGGCGCAGCCGAGGGTGGCCAGCGCCGTGATGACGAGGACCGCGCCGGAGACGAGCGCGCGCCCGCGGGACTGCCGACCGAGCTCGGTGCGCAGCGTCGCGTGAGCCTCGTCGAGCCAGCCCAGCACCGTGCTCGCGCCCCCGATGGCGCGCAGGTCGTCGGCATGACGCGAGGCGAGGTGGCTGACGCGGGTGACCTCGGAGCGGGCGGCGAGCACGGCCTGCTGGGCGGTGGACTCGAGGCGGTAGCAGAGGGCGACGAGCACGGCGCAGGCCAGCAGCATCGCCGCGAGGACGATCCCCGCTGCCGGCTCGAAGACCGCGGTGAGGACCGTCGCGACGACCCCGGCGACGAGTGCCCCGATGACGGGTACGGTCACCCGGACGGCGGCCTCGGTGACGTCGGTGAGGTCGTCGACGACGCCGGTGAGCAGATCGGCGCGCCCCCGCCGGCCGAGCCGGGCCGGGGTGAGTGGCACGAGCCGCTCGTAGGTCTGAGCACGTCTGTCGGCGAGCACCTCGAGGGCCGCGTCGTGGCTGCGCAGCCGCTCGAAGTACCGGAAGACGGGGCGACCGAGGCCGAAGGTGCGCACGCCGACGATCGCGGTGATGAGCAGGAGGATCTGCGGACGCTGGTCGGCGCGGACGATGAGCCATCCGGAGGTCGTCGTCAGGGCGACGCCGAAGGCGGCCGCCGCCCCGCCGAGCAGGCCCGCGACGATGATCTGGGGGCTGACGGCCAGGACGCCCCCGTCCGAGCGGCGGGGTCCGAGGATCGTGCGCTGCGAGCTCATCGGACGGGACCCCCCTTCGTCGTCACGGGACTGGACCGTCCATCATCCGCCCCGGACCTGGGAAGGTGCTGGTCCGCATCGGCGGGCGGCTCGAGGTGGACGTGGTGGTCGGCGAGCGCGACGAGCTCGGGACGGTGGGTGACGGCGACGACGGTCCGCGTCTCGGCGATCCGGGCCACCGCTTCGTGGACCGCGGTGGTCGCCGCGGCGTCGAGGTGCGCCGTGGGCTCGTCGAGGAGCACGACGGAGGAGGACGAGAGCAGGGCGCGGGCCAGGACGAGGCGGGCGCGCTGGCCGGCGGAGAAGCCGAAGCCGTCGTCGCCGACGGCTGTCGACAATCCCTGCGGGAGTCCCGCGACGAAGCCCTCGAGACCGACCTCGCGGAGCGCCGCCCACATGGCGGTGTCGTCGGCGTCGTTGCCGAGCCCGAGGTTGGCCCGCAGCGTCGGGGCGCCGAAGAAGGGACGCTGGGTCACGAGGTGGGTCGCCGGGGCGCTCACCGAGCCGGCCGTCGGGGTGCGCAGGCCCGCGACGAGCTCGAGCAGGGTGGTCTTGCCGACGCCGGAGGTGCCGGTCACCGCGGTGAGCCCGCTGCGTGCTCGCAGCGAGAGCCCGTCGAGGACACGCCGGGTCGTCCCGGGATAGGTGTACGTGAGGCCGGCGACGACGACCTCGCCCGGCTCGGCCCCCTTCGCCTGCGTCTGTGCCGCCGCATCTGCGGGCGCGACGGGAGCGAGCTCACCGAGGATGTCCTGCACCGCCTCCGCGCCATCGGCGGCCGAGTGGAACTCCGCGCCGACGCGACGCACCGGCCAGTAGGCCTCGGGCGCCAGGAGGATCGCGAGCATGCCGACCCAGAGGTCCATCGACCCGTAGGTCAGGCGCAGGCCGACGAGCACGGCGACGATGGCGACCGAGATCGTCGCGAGCAGCTCGAGCGCCGCCGACGACATGAACGCCAGCCGCAGGGTGCGCATCGTCGCCCGGCGGTGGCGCTGGCTGACCTCGCGGACGGAGCCCACCTGCCGCTCGCCTCGGCCGTAGCCGACGAGGGTGGGCAGGCCGGTCATGACGTCGAGGAAGTGCCCGGACAGGTCGCTCAGGGCGCGCCAGCGCCGCTGCGTGTCCTCGGCGGTCGACATGCCGATGAGCGCGGCGAAGAGCGGGAGCAGGGGGAGGGTGAGGACGACGACGAGCGCCGCCGGCCAGTCGAGGACGAGCAGGGTGAGGATCGCCAGCGGAGGGACGACGGCGGCGGTGATGAGCGTCGGCAGGTACTTCGCGACGTAGGGCTCGACGCTCGCGGTCCCCTGCGCCGCGAGGGTCAGTGCCCGGGCAGGGTCTGGCCGCTCCTCCGCGGGGCGGGCCAGCCAGGTCGCGAGCAGCTGGTCGCGCAGCTGGGTGCTCACCTCGGCGCCCGCCCAGGCCGCGACCCGCTCGGAGAGCGCCGCGAGGATGCCGCGCACGCCGAAGACGCCGAGCGTCACCAACGCCGGCACGAGGATCGGCTCACCCCGCACGACCGCGACGACGAGGGTCGTCAGCGCGAAGGCGCCGGCGAGGGTGGCCAGACCGCCGATGACCCCCAGCGCACCGAGCGCCGCCACCGGGCGCCGCGTCTGCGGCACCAGGCGGAGGAGTCGGAGGTCGAAGGGGGCCATCGGGTGCTGGCGGTCCGGGTCAGCCCTTGACGGGCTCACCCTGGGTCGTCGCGAGCGGGTCGGTGGACGCCGGGATGTGGTCCGTCGAGATCCGCTTGCGGAAGACCCAGTAGTTCCACGCCGTGTACATCAGGGCGATGGGGGTGAAGACGAGCGCCGCACCGGTCATGATCTTCAGCGTCAGCGGGGAGCTGGCGGCCGCCTCGAGGGTGAGGTCTGGGTCGTCACCTCGTCCGTTGATCGCGTTGGGGAAGAGCATGAGGAAGTACGTCGCGACGGCGAAGAGGATCGTCAGGGTGGTGCCGACGAAGGCCTTGCCCTCGAGCCCCTTCGTGTTGAAGAAGATCGCCGCGAGCAGCGCGACGGCCGCGAGCGCCGTGGTGACCCACGACCAGACGCTGCCCTCGAGCAGGCCCAGCCACAGGAGGAGCGCCACGGCGAGGACGGCCGAGACGAGCCCGACCTTCGTGGCCAGCGCGCGCGCCTGCTCCCGGATCTCGCCGGTCGTCTTGAGCGCGACGAAGTGGGCGCCGTGCGTGATGCACAGGGCGACGATCGTGATGCCGCCGAGCAGGCTCACCGGGTTGAGCAGGCTGAAGAGGCTGCCGGTGTACTCGGTGTAGGCCGTCTGGCCCGACATGTGCTCCTCCATCTTGAGGCCGTAGACCAGGTTGGTCAGGGCCGCGCCGACGAGCAGCGGGGCGACGAGGGAGCCGCCGATGATGCAGTAGTCCCAGCCCTTGCGCCAGGCGTCAGAGTCCCGCTTGTGGCGGTACTCGAAGCCCATGTTGCGCACGATGAGCGCGACGAGCACGAGGAGCAGGGCGAGGTACATGCCGGAGAACATCGTGGCGTACCAGTGCGGGAAGGCGGCGAAGGTCGCGCCACCGGCGGTGATCAGCCACACCTCGTTGCCGTCCCAGAAGGGGCCGATGGTCGTGAGGAGCACCCGGCGCTTCTTCTCCTGCTCGACGGCCTCGGGGGCGGCGCCCCGCTGGGTCCCGCCGAGGACGGGGAGGAGCATGCCGACCCCGAAGTCGAAGCCCTCGAGGACGAGGTAGCCCGTCCAGAGCACCGCGAGGATGATGAACCAGAACGTGACGAGATCCATGGGTGTTTACCTGGTCCTTTGCCTGTCAGTACGCGAACTGGAGCTCGTCGTCGTCCTCGAGGAGCACGGGCTCCTCGAACGGCTCCGCGCCCTTCTTGATGTAGTCGAGGAAGAGCTTGACCTCGATGACGGCGAGGACGCCGTAGAGGAGGGTGTAGACGATCATCGAGATCCACACGTCAGCGGTGCCGACGGCGGGCGAGACGCCCTGTGCCGTCGTCATCTCACCGTGGACGATCCACGGCTGACGCCCGATCTCGGTGAAGATCCAGCCGAAGCTGTGCCCGAGGACCGTGGCGATCGGCGCGAGGACGAGCAACGGCTTCCACCAGCCCTGCATCGGGACCTTGGCCAGGTCGGCGCCCATCGCCTTCTTGCGGGTGACCCACAGGACGAGCGCGGCGACGCCCGCAGCGAAGAAACCGGCGCCCATCATGAGGCGGAAGTTCCAGTACGACATCGCGATCGGCGGGATGTAGGTGTCGGCCTGGGTGAGCTCGTTGTCCGCGAACTTCGCGCGGTACTCGTTCTCGATCTCGACCATGCCCGGGACCTGGCCGTCCCAGCTGCCGGTGCCGAGATAGCTCAGCAGGCAGGGGATCTCGATGATGTGCTTCGGGTCCTCGCCTCCGAGACCGGCGACGGTGAGCACCGAGAAGGGGGCGCACTCGCCGTTCGGCGGGGTGTCGTAGAGCGCCTCGGCCGCAGCCATCTTCATGGGCTGGACCTCGGTCATGATCTTGCCCTGGAGGTCGCCCGAGACGACGACGCCGAGACCGGCGACGAGGGTGACGACAGCGCCGAGACGAGCGGCGCGACGCCACATCGGCACCTCGTCCGCGCCACCTGCACCGGCGACGGTCGCCGCCTCGCTGCGGCTGGCCTGGCGCATCTTGTGGAAGGCGACGGCCATGACGAAGGCGCCACCCACCATGTACGCGGCGGTGATGACGTGGGGGAAGGTGACGAGCTGGACCTTGTTCGTCAGCACGGCGATGAAGTCGGCCATCTCGGCGCGGCCGGTGACCTCGTTGATGCGGTACCCGACGGGGTTCTGCATGAAGGAGTTCGCCGCGAGGATGAAGTACGCGGAGAGGACCGTGCCGATGTGCACCAGCCAGATGCACATGACGTGGATCTTCTCGGGGAGCTTGCCCCACCCGAAGATCCACAGGCCGAGGAAGGTCGACTCAAGGAAGAACGCCAGCAGCGCCTCGAAGGCGAGCGGGGCGCCGAAGATGTCACCGACGAAGCGGCTGTAGGAGCTCCAGTTCATGCCGAACTGGAACTCCTGGACGATGCCGGTCACGAGGCCTAGGGCGAAGTTGATCGTGAAGAGCTTGCCGAAGAACTTCGAGAGGCGAAGGTCCTCGGGGTTGCGCTTGCGCAGGTAGCGGGTGTGGAACCAGGCCACCAGCGCGGACATGCCGATGGTGATCGGCACGAAGAAGAAGTGGTACACGGTGGTGATGGCGAACTGCCACCGTGCGAGCTCCAGGGTATCCATCGGCTCCCCTTGCAGACGTCGTAGTACTACCGGACGTCGTACAGCCTACGACAGAGCGTAGTAGCCGCAAGCAAGGTGCCCCTCAATCGTGAGCATCCCCACGCTGGTCGAGGTGCGAGGAGCTCTGCGTCGAGCCTCGAGACCTCACGCCACCGGCGCCCGGTACCGGACGAAGGGGGTGCCGGGCCGGCTGAGCAGGATGGTGAGCACGACGACGAGCGCGCCGCCGATCGCAGTGGTGAGCCCGGCGCCGAGGCTGGGGGACGCGACGCCGTGGAGGACGTCGGCGACCCGCGGGCCGCCCGCGACGACGACGAGGAAGACGCCCTGGATCCGCCCGCGCATGGCGTCGGTCGCCGCGCTCTGCATCATCGCGGTCCGGAAGGCCGCGGAGATGACGTCCGCGGCGCCGCCGAGGGCGAAGAAGACGGCCGCGACCCAGAGCATCGCCCCGAGCGAGCCCCCGGCAGCCATGACGGCGACTCCCATCCCGACCATGGACAGACCCCAGACGACGATCGCCGCAGAGACCGCGACGCCGTGCCGCTCCACCCGCGAGACCCAGCCCGAGAACACCCCTCCGAGGAATGCCCCGACGGGCATCGCCGCGAAGAGCACGGCGAAGGCCAGACCCCCTTCGCTCGGGCCGCCGAAGTCGACGTGCGCCATCTCCGGCACGAGCGCTCGCGGCATCCCGAAGACCATCGCCACCCCGTCGAGGACGAAGGACATGAGGAGCACCGGGTGGCCGCGGAGGTAGACCAGACCGTCCCAGACCGAGCGGAGCCCTGGCGCGGACGGCGCGGCGTCAGCGCCGCGCTCGATCGGCATCGCGGGCAGGCCGACAACGGCCCACAGCGTGGCGAAGAGCGTGATCGTGTCGAGGAGGTAGAGCCACGCGTATCCGATGAGCGGGATGAGGGCGCCACCGAGCAGGGGGCCGGCGATGGCCCCGGCCATGAAGACCGTCATCCCGAGCGAGCTCGCGGCGGGGCGAAGGGGGGCCGGCACGATCCGGGCGATCGCGGCGCCCCGGGTGGGCTGGTTGACGGCGAAGAAGGCCTGCTGCAGCGCGTAGATCGACAGGAGCAGCCAGACGTTCGTCGAGCCGAGGGCGGCCTGGACCCAGAGCGCCGCCGAGCTGAGGATGAGCCCCCACGTCGTGATCGTCAGCAGCCGGCGCCGGTCCATGTGATCGGCGAGGCTGCCGCCCCACAGCCCGAAGACGAGGAGCGGCACGAGCCCGAAGAGGCCGGTGAGGCCGACGTACGCCGACGAGCCGGTCATCCCGTAGATCTGCGCAGGGACGGCGACGACGGTCAGCTGCGCGCCGACGACCGTGACGGCCTG
>JBHWMJ010000296.1:0-2624 GCA_043423105.1 Marihabitans sp. | reverse complement strand
CACTTAACTCCACAATGTCTCCTGCTCACGCGCGGCCGCTCTGCCGCCCGGTCCGGTGGGGGCCCGGGACTCGACGGCTGGGCACCGCCCAGACCCCGACACCCGGGCACAGCGGGCGCAAGAATACCCCCTCCGCCGTCGCCCTCCTGTAGAACCGAACTCCCGTCAGTTTGTTCCGTCCGCACACGAACGTTCGTGCGCGGACGGAACAAACCTAGGCAAGTTCGGATCTGATAGCGGGTCAGGCGGTGAAGCCGCTCCCCGTGTCGGTCTCCATCGGCTCACCCGTCTCGAGCAGCGTCTTCAGCCCGCTGAGGATCCACGGCCAGCCGCCCCCGCCGCGCGAGCTCGGGTCGGGGTTGCCCGCGACCTGGCGCGCGGTCTCGTCGCCGAGGCGGTCGTGGGTGAGCGTGAGCCGCGTCGCGCCGTCGGCCGTCTCCTCGATCTCCCAGGTGAGCGTGCCGGGCTCCTCGTCCTCGATCCACACCGGGTCCCACGTCTGGACGAGGCGGCGGGGCGGGTCGCACTCGAGGACCTCGCCGGTGACGACGACCTCGGGCATGCCCAGCTGCTGCATCTCCTCGCTGGCCCGCGAGACATAGCGCCCGCCCGGGCGCAGGTCGTACTCGACCGGGCTGAGGTAGCCGTACAGGCGCGACATCTCGGGGGTGGTGATGGCCTGCCACACCTTCTCCGGGGTGGCTTTGATGAAGATCCGGTGGACCTGGGTCGTGGGGCTCATGGTTCTTCCTCCAGTGCTCGTTTGAGGTCGAGCAGCGCCGCGGCGCGGGCTGCCGTGTACTTGCCGATCCAGCGGTCGTGGATCGCCCTGATCGGGACGGCGTTGAGGAAGTGGTGCTTGCTCCGCCCCTCCTTGCGGATGACGACGAGGCCCGCTTCCTCGAGCAGCCGCAGGTGCTTGGCCACCCCGAACCTCGTCATCTCCACCTGAGCCGTGACCACCCCTTCGAGCTCGGACTGGGTCTGCCCGTCCTGCTCGAAGAGCGCGTCCAGGAGCAGCCGACGGACCGGGTCCGCCAGAGCCCTGAACACGAGGTCGTCTTCGCTCACGTCATCGACAATAGGTGACCTTTTAGTCACGTGTCAATGGTGGGGCGAAGGGGGGTGCTGTCGCCTTCCCAATGGGCGAAGGGGGATCGACGGCGGGAATCCGCTCACAATCGTGACAAGGCGCTCACGATCGTTCGTGAGCCAACGGAACTAACTGAAGGAAGTTCGGATCTGGGGTGGGCGCGTGGATGGGGGAGAATCCTCCTCATGCCTGCCCCCGATGCCGCCCAGCGTGAGGCCGCCCGCCAGCTCGAGCTGCTCAAGGAGATGCGCCTCGTCGAGGAGGCGATCCTCGCCCGCGCGCCCGAGCACGACCTCCAGCCGAGCCTCGATCGCATCGCCGCCGTCATGGACCTCCTCGGCGAGCCGCAGCGGACCTTCCCCGCGATCCACGTCACCGGCACCAACGGCAAGACGAGCACCGCGCGGATCATCGAGCGCATCCTCCGCGAGATGGGTCTGAAGACCGGGCGCTTCACCAGCCCCCACCTCCACGACATCCGCGAGCGGATCAGCATCGGCGGCGAGCTGATCTCCCGCGAGGACTTCCTCGACGCCTACCGCGACGTCATCCCTTTCGTCGAGGCGGTCGACGCCCGCTCGGTCGAGGAGGGCGGCCCGCGGATGACGTACTTCGAGGTCGTCGTCGCGGTCGCCTACGCGGCCTTTGCCGCCGCTCCGGTCGACGTCGCGATCGTCGAGGTCGGCATGGGCGGCGCCTGGGACGCGACGAACGTCATCGACGCGCCCGTCGCCGTCATCACCCCGATCGACCTGGACCACCAGCACTTCCTCGGCGACTCGGTGCTCGACATCGCCCACGAGAAGTCCGGGATCATCAAGCCTGAGGCCATCGCGGTCTCCGCCGAGCAGGACCCCGAGGTCGCCGAGATCCTCCGCGCTCGGGCCGAGGAGGTCGGCGCGCGCCTCGCGGTGGAGGGTGAGCACCTCGCCGTCACCACCCGCGACGTCGCCGTTGGCGGTCAGCAGATCTCGATGCGCTCGCTCGCCGGCGACCACGACGACCTCCTCCTCGCGCTCCACGGGGAGCACCAGGCGCACAACGCGCTGCTTGCGGTCTCTGCGGTTGAGGCGTTCGTCGGCGGTGGCGAGCAGCGGCTCGACGACGAGGTGCTCCGCGCGGCCCTGGCCGAGGTCACCTCACCGGGTCGTCTCGAGATCGTCCGCCGCAGCCCCACCGTGATCGTCGACGCGGCCCACAACCCGCACGGCGCGCGGGCGCTCGCCGCGGCGCTCGCGGACTCGTTCACCTTCGCCCGGCTCGTCGGCGTCATCGGTGTGCTCAAGGACAAGGACGCGGTGGAGATCCTCGAGGCGCTCGAGCCGGCGCTCGACCACGTCGTCGTCAGCCGGACGACGAGCCCGCGCGCGATGTCGACCCGTCAGCTCGGCGAGATCGCCGAGGAGGTCTTCGGGAGCCACCGGGTCACCGTCGTCGACAGCCTCCCGGACGCGCTCGACCAGGCGGCCGAGCTGGCCGACGAAGGGGGAGTGGCCGGCGGTGTCCTCGCCACCGGCTCGGTCATCACGGC
>JBHWMJ010000288.1:0-3130 GCA_043423105.1 Marihabitans sp. | reverse complement strand
AAAGTCCCAGCTCAGCCGCACCCTCGCCGACCGGCTCGCCGAGCGCGGGCACGCGCCCGCCCCCTTCGCCGCGCCGTACTGGATGGAGGCCGCGCTGTGGCAGGCCGCCGGGATCCCCGCCGTCGTCTGCGGGCCCGCCGGGGGTGGGCTGCACGCCGCCGACGAGTGGCTCGACCTGCGCCAGCTGCGCGACTTCGCCGACGCCCTGACCGACACGCTCACCGACCTCACCGGAGGACCCGATGCCCACTGACCCCCGCGACCTGCGCGACGACGCGCCCCTGCTCGACGGGTGGCTGCGCTTCTACGAGGCCGGCGGGCACCCCTTCACCGTGCCCGGGCACAAGCAGCAGCACGACCTCGTCGGCGACGTCGTCGCCGGGGACGCGCCCATGTACGGCGCCGTCGACACCGTCGGTCTCGCCCACGGACGGCTCGCCGAGGCCGAGCGACGGGCCGCCGCGCTGTGGGGCGGCGACGTCGCCCACCTCTCCACCGGCGGGTCGACGCACGGCAACCAGGCGCTGGCGCTCGCTGTCGGGCGCCCGGGCGCGAAGGTCGTCATCGGGCGGACCGCGCACCGCTCCCTGCACACCGGGCTCGTCCTGGCCGGCATGGACCCGGTGTGGCTGCCCACCCACGTCGACCCCGCGACCGGGATGCCGCAGCCGACGACTCCCGATGACGTGCGGGCGGCGCTCAGCGAGGCGCCGGACGCCGCAGCGGTCTTCGTCACCGACCCCTCCTACGTCGGGACCTACGGCGACCTTGGTGCGATCGTCGCGGTCGTGCGTGAGCTCGCCCCCGACTGCCCGGTCGTCGTTGACGCGGCGTGGGCGGCGCACTTCGGCTTCCACCCCGACCTGCCGCCGCACGCGCTCGCTCAGGGCGCCGACGCGCTCGTGACGAGCGCGCACAAGGCCCTGCCCGCGTGGTCGCAGGCCGCGATCGTCGTCGCCCGCACCGAGCGGATCTCCGCAGAGCGGCTGGAGATCGGGGTCCACGCGACACTGTCGACGAGCCCGGCCGGGGCGATCCTCGCGAGCGCCGACGCGGCCCGGGCGCTGCTCGAGCGGGACGGCAAGGAGCTCATCGGGCGGACGCTCGCCGCGGTCGCCTCCGCGCGGGCGCGGCTGGCGCAGGTCGACGGCCTCGTCGTGATCGGCCATGACCCCACGCCCACTGAGGTGCGAGGAGCTCTGCGACGAGCCTCGAAGGGCGTGGACCCCCTCAAGCTCACCCTCGTCGTCGCCGGGACGGGCGCGGACGGTGTCGCCGTCGAGCGCGACCTCATCGACGCCGGCATGCCGCTGGAGATGGCCAACCGCGACACGCTCGTCGCGATGGTGACGCTCGCCGACGACGCGGCTGCGGTAGACCGGCTCGTCGACGCGCTCGTCGCCTCGATCGAGCGGCACCGCGGCGAGCCGCGCGCGGTCGCCGGGATCGCGGCGTACAGGGTCGAGCCGGTCATGGGGATGACGCCGCGCGAGGCCTTCTTTGCCGAGCGCGAGGCCGTGGCGCTGCGCTCGTCGATCGGCCGGGTCGGGGCCGAGCTCATCGCCCCCTACCCGCCGGGGATCCCGGTCATCGCACCCGGCGAGGTCGTCACCGAGCAGGTCGTCGCCGCCCTCGAGCAGGCGCGCGCGTCCGGCTCGCGGATCGCCTACGCCGCCGACCCGACCGGGGCGACGATCACCGTCGTCGCCTGACCCCCTTCGCCCCTACGAAGTGTTGCGGGCTACACCTTGTGAGGTGGGCCGCAGCTCGAGGTGTGGCCGGCCCAACTACCTGTAGCCAGCAGCAGATTGTGCGGTGACGGGGCGAGCCGTGCGGGGGCTGGCGGTGCGGGGTCTGGCGGTGGGGGTTCCGGCGCGCCCCGACACGTATCTCTACTCATGCACGACATGTCACGGCACGAGGACGCTGAGCACAGGCCACCACCGGCCGCACCATCTCGAAGGAGCACGCGATGTCACCGAGCCAGGCAATCCCCTCCACCGTCCACCTCAGGTCGTCGTCGCGCCCGGCGCTCGGCGAGGTCGTCAGCCGCAGCGTCGTCGTCTCGGTCGTCGGGCTGGCGGTCGCGCTGATCGTCGACCGGATCGAGCCGACCGAAGACGCGAACATTGGTGCTGGTCTCCTGGGCCTCGCCGCCATGCTGCTCGTGACCACCGGGTGGGCCGTCGTGGACGGCCGACGTCATTCCGGCGCCCGTCCATACCTGCTGTGGCTCGCGGTGTCGGTGACCGCCGCAGTCCTGACCGCCCTGGGCGCGGGTGGCTTCGCAGCCCTCGCCCTCGGCACGAGCCCCGACGAGCTCGCTGGTTTCCTCATCATGTCCGTCACCGCTGCGAGCGGGTCGATCCCCTTCGTGCTCGCGCCCGCCGCCGTGGGTGTCGCGATCGGGCAGCTGCTGGCCCGCGTCGGGCAGCGCGAGCGCCCCTGACGTCTCGCCTGCCCATCGCCGCCACCCGGCGTAGCCTCGCGGTCATGCGACCCCTGACCTGGGCTTTCGTCGTCGCCCTGATCGTGGGGCTCGCCGGGTGCGGCATCCCGAAGGACCCCGAGGGCACCCTCGACCGGGTCGAGCGCACCGGCGTCCTGCGGGCGGCCGCGTCCCCCGCCGAAGGGAGGGTGGCCATCGACGGCGAGCAGGTCACCGGCGTCGAGCCGACCTACGTCGAAGGCTTCGCCGAGTCGCTCGGCGCGGAGGTCGAGTGGCACGTCATGGGTGAGGAGGGCGCCGTCGACGCCCTGGAGCGCGGAGAGGTGGACGTGCTCGTCGGCGGGCTCACCGCCGACAACCCGCACGGGGCGAAGCTCAGCCTGACCCGCCCCTACGCGACGACGGTCGAGCACGGGGAGACGGTCGAGCACGTCATGGCCGTGCGCATGGGTGAGAACGCGATGCTCAGCGAGCTCGAGCGCTACCTCGAGGAGGAGGCGCCGTGAGCAGCGAGGCGATGAGCTTCGGCGCGACATCGCTCTCACCCGAGCAGCAGCGGGCGCTGCGCCGGGCCAAGCGGCTCGAATGGGTCAGCCTCGCCTACATCCTCTCCGGCGTGGTCGTCGTCTACCTCGTCATGGGCTCCAGCCAGGCGATGAAGGTCGCCTGGATCGAGGACCT
>JBHWMJ010000155.1:0-30393 GCA_043423105.1 Marihabitans sp. | reverse complement strand
CTCGAAGTCCTCGCCCGCTGCCGCATGGCCATCGTCCCCACCACCGAACCCGAGATCGGAGCCGACAACCTTCCCGCCCTGACCGCCTAACCCCAAGAAGAAGGAACGCGAAGCGCTACACCACTACCCGGGACTTGACCGCCGACGTCTTGTCTTTCTGCTTCTTGGCGGCGGTGGCGCGGGCGACGGCCTCGTCGGCCATCTGGTGCAGGTCGGCCTCCCGAACGTCCTGCGCGATGGTCGCGGCATCGCGGACGGCTTGGAAGATCGGGTGCACTGGTGCGCCGGCCTCGATCTGCTCCAACGCCGCGGCAGCTTGCGCGCGCAGGGGTTCGGGTTGGGCGGGGTCGGCGGCGATGCGTTCGATGTAGCCGATCCGCTCGAAGGTCTTGTAGGAGGCGCCGCCGCCGATCATGGAGGCGGCCTGCTCGCGGGTCTTGCCAAGTTGCCCGGTTGACGGTGGTGGACATTGTCCACCACCGTCGCTTCCGGGCTGGTGGTCGCTGGTAAAGCGGGTCGCGGCCTGCCGCCGGGCGGCGTCTTCGGCCATCTCCTGTTTCAGTTCCCGGTACAGGGCGGCGGCTTCGAGCTGGGTCAGCGGCTTGTGCAGCATGTTGTCGTCTTGCTCGCCCAGCAACTGCCCGAGACGATCCGACAGGCCCGAGCGAACCCAGACGCTGACGGTGCGCCAGCGGAGTTTCTTGATCGCCGCCAACCGCCGCGCCCCGCATACCAGCACTCCGTCGATGGTGACCGTCAGCGGTTGCAGCAGGCCCTCGCGTTCGATGGAGGCGGCCAGGGCGTCGATGTCGCCCAGGTCGGCGCGGTGCCGTGTCCCGACGATGATGGAGTCCACCACCCGGTCGAGCTGGACTCCGCCGGCCTGCACCTCACTCACAGCACATCACCCCCGCCACGATCACGGTCACGGTGGGTGGGGGCGGCGAGGGACAGGGAGAGCACCAGGTCGTCGTCGCGTAGCAGCACCGGTAGCGTCTCGCCGATCAGCAGCCGCAGCAGCACCCCCTTCCCGGCGTTCGTGGCGGCGTAGGCGGGGTGTGGGCTGCCGAGCAGCGCTCGCAGCAGCACGGTCCAGGATCGGCCGGGCAGGTCCAGTAGGACGCGGGCGTGCCGGCCCCGCCGCAGCCCCTCATACGCGGACTGCCGGGTGCCGGCCCGCATCAGCGCCCCGCACACGTGCTCGACCGAGGCCCGCGCGGTCTCCGGCGCCCAGCCCAGCAGGCACAGCAAGGCGATGGCGTCCTCGGCCGCCGATCCCGCGGACATGCACGCCCGATCCGACCCGCCGCCGGAACTGCCGTTGTCGTCCGCATCGGTGCGGGCGTCGGTCTCGGTGTCCGCCGAGGTGGGGTCGGTGACGTGGAAGGCGGGGTGGTAGTCGGTGAGCGGGTTGTCCCGGTCGGCGAACCGCTCCGGGTCGTGGAACGCGGACACGTGCGGGCGGCGGGCTTGGTGGACCGAGCAGAGCAGTCCTTGGGCGCGTTCCTCGAAGATGCAGGTGATCCGCACTCCGTGGGTGACCATCGCCCACGGATCGTCCGCGCGCCGGGTGGAGGCGTACTGCATCGCGTCGAACGCCGCAGATGCGGCCTCCCACGGATCGAGGCCGTGCTTGCGCGCCAGCGGGGTGTACTTCTCCGCCGCGTAGGCCATCAGCTCCCGCGCGGACGGATCGGACGCCCACGCGCCCTCGCCCGCCTCATGCAGCCGGTTCAGCAGCGCACGCAGGCCCTCACTGGTCGTGAAGCCCTCGCCGGCCTCGTCGTGGTCTGTTGTGGTGGTCATGGCCGGTCACCTGTTCATTCCGACACCAGCGCGTACCGGCCCCGACGACGCGTTGCCGCTGCGGCCGAAGGCGGACAACGGGGGCAACCGTCGCGCCCGGTCTGTGAGGTCCTGCAGCCGGTTCGCGATCGGGGCGCGGGCGCGGCGGGCCAGCTCGGCCTCGAAGTCGATACCCCGCCCCGACAGCGTCGCCCCGTGCCGGGCGATCAGGTCGGTGGGGCGCACCCACTCCACACCCCGCGCCCGCCTTCCAGCGGGCGTGTGCTCCTGGTCGTCGCGGCGAATGTGCGCGGCTCCCACCGCGTCCGGCGTGCCGGTCGATTCGGCCAGCTCCCGTTCGCGCTCGGGCTCAGGGATCGGCCGTCGCCGCTCGTGTTGTTCGTGTGGGTTCCCGTTCATCGGGTCGCCTCCTCACCATCGTTGCTGTCAGAAAGGTGCGCACCGGCGAACCAGCGCCCGACCGTGGAGGGGTGCACGCCGAGTTCGCGGGCGATGCGCTTGTTCGACCAGCCCCGCCGCCGCAGCCCGGCCGCCTGGCTCCTTCGCTCCGTTACGGCGGTTGGCGTGTCACTTGTGGGCGCCTGCATTCCGGGCGCCGGGTCATCTGGGCGGGGTGGCACGGTCAGCTCCACACGGCGTGGCTGCGTCGGCGCGTCGAGGACCGCGGGTTCGGGCGCCGGGTCATCAGGGCTGGCGGTGTCGGGTGTGGGGCGGGTGAGGATGACGGTCAGGTGGGTGATTGCCAGCAGCACCACCGGCGGCACCGCCGCCACACTCGCAGCGAGTACGCCAGGTACGTCGGCGTCGGCGGCGACCACGGCGTGGATCGCGTTGGCGGTCACCGACACCGCGGCGCCGCCGATCAGCAGCGCCCAGGGATACCAGGCCGACTTCTGGCCGGCGAGGGCGACGACGGCGACGGTGGCGACGACGATGATGCCGTCCACGATCAGCGGCCACGCCCACGCCTGCTCTGTACCGATGCCGCTTCGGGCCGCGAGGTCTGCCAGCGCGGTGAAGGACAGCCAGAACGCGCCGGCGGCGATGAACACCGTCCCCGACACCGCCGTCATCACCGCCCATCGGCGACCCGCCGTCCTGCTCGCGACCGTGCTGCTCGCGGCCGGGGTGGTCATCACAGCCCCCGCACCCTCGATGTCCCCGTTGCGGCGCTTGCGTCGCGACGGAACCAGCCGTCCGCGACCTGCGGCGACGCACCGCGTACCGGCGGCGACGATGGGCCGTGTCGGGCAGGTTCGCCGCGGACGGTGCGGTAGGCGGACCGGACCGTGGCGGTGATCTCTCGTGGCCCGAAGTCCGACTTCGCTGCCGTGAGCACGGCGTCGAGGGCATCGTTGAGCGGGACGCCGCCTTCGGCGAGACGGCAGGACGCCCAGAACAGCTTCAGGTTGCGGTCGGTGTCCTGCCGGTCCAGCCACGCCGCCAGCCGCTGCGCATCGTCCCGGCCCGCCGGCTGCCAGGTCTCGGGCCGTGGACGAGGTGCGGGGCGGGGGTCGAGGAAGTCCCGCAGCGCGTTTGAGTCCAGCAGGCCGGCGGGGCGGGTGTTGATCGTCTCGACCTGGTAGCCGACCGTGGTGCCCTGGATCGAGCGGGTCGAGGGCGGGACGATGATGTAGCCGCCGTCGCCGCGGAAGTCGATCCCGGCCCGCCCGGCCTGCCACGACCGCTGCTCCGTCCCGGGTGTCGCCGGGTAGTAGGCATGCAGTCCACCGGTGGGGGTGCGGACCAGCAGTTCCCACCCGTCCACCAGGCCGGCGCGCATGGCGCGGTCGAAACTGGTCCGGCCGTCGACCGGGCCGTGCACATCCAGATCCACCACGACGACCTCGGAGGCGGCGCCGGTCGGGACACCGATGTTCGCGCCCGGCGACTGCCGCCACCACGCCTGCACCTGATCGAGGTCCGTGGTGGCGTCGTGGAACCCGTGTCCAGTGGCCGGCCGCTTCCCATACGCCACACAGGGGAAGACCGGCACCCCCGCCGACGCGAACTCCCGCGCGGCCGCTGACAACGGCCACGCTCCGCTCATCCGCAGCAGCACTGAGGAGACCGCGCCGTGCTCGGCCATCACAGTCCCCGCCCCTCGAGCGCCGGCACCGGGACGGGGCGTGCACCTGGTTCGGGCAGCGACGCCACCTGCCGCGACGGCACCGGCTCCGGTGCCGGTGGTACGTGCGCGGGTGTCTCGCGGTGGGCCGCCGCCCGGTCCAAACCGGGCGGGGTACCGTCACCGACTTGCGCGGTGTCGAGCTGGTCCAGGATCGCCAGGGCGGTCTTGCGGACCCGTTCCCCGGTGGCCTTGACCACCTCCACCGGCTCCATGCCATCGACCCGTGTCGCCCAGGTCGACACGTACGGGATCGTGTACCCGGAGGTGTCCATTCCGTGGGCGGCACCGACCATCAACGCCACGGACTCGGCTTCGACCTCGCCGATGCCGCGATGCTGACGGACATCCTCGGCGTCGGGGCCGTGGAGGAGGACGTGGCCGAGTTCGTGGGCGAGGGTCTTGACCTGCGCGGCGGGATCCATGTTCTCCCGCACCGCCACAATGTTCGCGGTGTAGTCGGTCATCCCGTTCGCGCCGTGGATCATGCCCTCGTGCGGTACCCGTAGCACCGCGAACCCGGCCGCCTCGACCTGCGCCGCCAGACCGCCCCACAACCCGGCGGGCACTTCGCCTTCCAGCAGCCGCGGTGGCGGGGGTTCGGGGATCGGGTCACCGGCGGTCTGGCTCGCGTCCCACACATATGTAGGTCGGACGCCGACCATCTTGGAACGCACCACCTCACCGGCACGCGGCTTCTCACCCTTACCGAGCCGGCGCCAAGACTCCGCATCCTGCGGTGTAGCCGAGGCGAACCTGCCCGTCACCGGCGCGAGAATCTGGTAGCCCGGCTGGCCCTTCTCCACCTGCCGTCCGAGGGCCTGCCACTGCTTGTAGCCGGCCACGTACGAGGGGAACGGCTCCGGCACCCGGCCCTGCTCGTATGCTTCCGCGTGGGCGACCCAGATCAGCAGGGTGTTGTTGAAGCTCCTCGATCGGAACCGGGCCGCGAACGCCAACGCGCGCGCCCAATCCGGCCCGGACACCAGTTCTTCGACCGCGCCGGTCAGGCTCTCGTGCAGCTCGTCGAGCTTGGCCTCTCTTGCGGCTTGCGCTTGCTCTCGTGTCTTCGCCATCGGCGTGTCCTCCCGATACCCTGAGCACCGGGCCGACCAGGCTCGGTGACCATCAGGTACGCCGCGAAAACCAGCAACGGCAGACGGACAACGAAACAAGCCATTTGACCGTCAGGCACGGCGGTGAACCCGGCGAGTCCCCACCGGACTACTAGCCCTTGGCGCGTTCCCTGCCAGCAGGCGGGAAGGATGCGGAGATCCGTACCGTCGACGCTGCGATGTGTACCTTCAGGATCAGGCGGCCGCTCTCTGCCGGATCATCAGCCGATAGCGAGTTGGTGTGACACCTACGGCGTGGCGAAACATCCGCGCGGCATGACCGCGACTGCGCCACCCCACTTCGCGCATCGCTGCCTCAATAGACAGGTCAGTCTCACGCAGCAGCCGAGCCAGATGCTCGGCTCGGACAGTAGTGAGGTACGTCATGGGGGTCTTGCCGTAAGCGTCCACGAAGATCCGCCCGAGCTGTGAGGGCGATAGATGTACTCCGGCGGCGAGTCGACCGAGTGTCCAGTCCTCGGCCGGTGCATTGCGAAGCAGGTCGAGCGCTTCGCGAGCCTCGGCCCGCAGGGGCGCGAACCGCCGGTAACGTGGTGCGCCAGGACGACCCGTCCTCTTCTGGGTCGTGGTTCGTGATACGGGCGAGGTCTTCACATACGGGCTCACGACATCGAGCACGGCAAAGAGCAGGGCCTGCGTCCGGTAGAACCTCTTGGTGCACGGTCCGTCAACACTGAGCGCGACCAGCTCGTCCAGGAGTGGCGTGAACATCCGAGTGCGGTTCTCTCCGAGGCGGAGTATCTGGGCCGACTCGGAGTAGATCTCGTCGGCGAAGTCATGGGCATCGAGCCGGTCTGCAAGCAGCTCGGCATGCTGCCAGAAGACCTGGTCGACGACGTAGTCTCGGTCCAGGTAGAGCGTGGTGACGGTGACAAGATCTTCGGGTTCGCCACCACACAGGGTGTTGGCACCCAGGGCCACGACGTCACCGGCGCAGACGGGCTTCTCACCAAACTCGCTGAGCACGATCGCAGATCCTGCGCGGACGAAGATCAGCTTGACGCAGTCATGCGCCACGGGCGCGATAGGCACACGGATGCTGCAAGTGCGAGCAATGATTGGTTGAAGGCGCGCCGAAGGCATACATGCCTGCTACGGCCGACCCGCGCCAGGCGTGGACCGGGTCATGGCGCGCAGCCTCTCATTGCGGTCGCTGGTGGGGCGCCACGAGGTCTAGGAACCAGAGACGTCACGGGGCTGACCCCCAAAGGGGGAGTCGGGCAGCCCTACCCCAGCGCGTCGCGGCGAGCAGCCCACTGGCCGCCCGGTCGCGCCATGGTGAAGTCGGGGTGGTCATAGTCGGCGTTCTTGGTCCTCTCCTCCGGCAGCAATGGTGCTTGGATCCCCGCCCAAGGGCCTGCCACGGCTTCTGCCGCGTGTGTGGTCTCCCGCCGGGCATCACAGTAAAAAATGTAGCAGATAGTACAATTAACCGCCTGTGGCTGAGTTCGCGGTCGCCGCGTCGGTGTCGAGTCGCGGGCGAAGGGGGCGAGACGTGTCGTAGCTCCCGAGCGGGAGATATCGCCGTCATGCGCGGGAGACTTAGCGCACTCTAGAACGAGTTCTACCTCAGTCTTGGACCTAACTAGGGCATCGCAGGCTGCGAGATTCCCAACCCATACTCACGCCATTGGTATCAAAGATCGTACTTGACAGTACATAAATGACTCTGGCATCGTGATGTGCGGTGAGTGGAGATCCTCGTGTGGCCAACGGTTGGGGTGCCGAGCATCGGCGTGCCCAGGCCGAGCAGATCAGTTGTGCCGACGTGGTCGATGCGCTGGGTCGTCGTCACCGCCACCGTGCGCACATCCTGGGGCTGGAGAGTCCCACCCCCGGCAGGGTCCTCTTCGGACCAGTCGTGACTATCGCCTTCTTCCCCAGTTGCGCTGCCAGCGTCGACCCCGCTGTACACGATTTCCGATCGCTGTTCCGTGAGGCGGTTGGCGACGACGCCGAGGGAAAGGTCCTCGTGCTCGCGACCAACGGCCATCCAGGCGTCTCGGTCGGTGGTGGAACGAAGCTTGGCCGCGTTCACCACTACGGGCTCGACGGGGTGCTGACAGATGGCCGGCTCCGGGACTACGCCGAGCTTCGAACGTACGGGTTCACCGCGTACTGCGCCGGGGAGGCGGTCGAGGCTGGCGGTGCGCTGATCACTCCACACCAGGCGAACGTTCCCGTGGTGCTGGATGGTGTCGGCATCATGCCGGGCGACTACGTTCTCGCCGACGGATCGGGGGCGGTCATCATCCCCGGCGCGGAGATCGACGAGGTCCTGCTCGGTGCGACAGCGGTGAAACAGGAGGACGCGCGCTTCCGTGAGCAAATCGCGCAGGAACGCGCCAGTGCCGGGGAGAGCGCCCGGGGAGAGCGAGAGCGATGACCGAGCCGAGACGCGACGAGCGAACAGAACCATCACCAGACGCTGGAACAGGAGATAGCCCTGGCTCCCGCAGCGCTTCTCGACACCACGCCGAGCCGGAGGCGGGCGACCACTCCAACGACAGCGTTGGCCGCGAGATGTTCGCTTGCCCGCACTGCGGGCACCAACTCAGCATGTTCAGAGAAGCGCGGTCGAGCCCCGGAGACAAGGCCGCTGCCTGGGTGGCGAGCGTCGCGGGCTCATGGCCGTTCCTGCTAATCCTGGTGGTGGCGATTCTCGCGTGGTTTGTCGTGAACACTATCCTGCCGCTCTTTTATCCCCACCCGACGGCCATGCTGGACTATCTAGGAACGGCTCTGGCGATCGTCGCGGCTCTGCAGGGACCGCTGATTCTGCTCACTCAGCGACGGGAGTCGGACCGGGACCGTGCGCGAGACATCGAGACGTTCCACATCTCTCAGAACACCGAAGCCGATCTGCACTCGATCAGTCATGCCATCAACTCGGTTCTTGAGCAGTGGGAACGCGACCGGTCGTCAGGTGCCGTTGACGTACCGGGAGGTGGCGGTACGGCTGAGAAACCGCGGACGGGAGCCACTCGATCGCAGGACTCATCGTGACCTCCGAGGCTGGCGGGTTCAGTCCAGATCGGGAGCACGGTGAGTGAGAAGAAGCCGCGACGGCTGACCGCCAAGGGCGAGGCCACTCGCCTGCGTATCGTCGCGGCAGCCGCCGATCTCATGTACTCGCAGGGCGTCGAGGCCACCAGCGTTGACGATGTCATAGAGGCCAGTGGAACGGGCAAGTCTCAGGTTTACCACTACTTCTCGGACAAGACCGAGTTGGTTGAGGCAGTCGTGAGGGCCCAGATTGAGCGGGTGCTTGGCGAGCAGGCACCATTCCTCGACGACCTGCGCACGATGCGCGGCTTCGAGCGTTGGCGGGATGCGATCGTGGTGGGAGTGCGTGGTTGGCGAGGTGCTCACGGCTGTCCGATGGGGTCGCTGGCAAGCGAGATCGCTGGCCGGTCTGAGACTGCGCGTGAGAATCTCCAGCGAGGATTCAGCGTCTGGCAGCACTGGTTCCGTCTCGGACTGGAGCGCATGCAGGACTCAGGCGAGCTACGGCCGGACGCAGATGCTGAGGAACTCGCCGTCGGTCTGATGGCGGCTGTCCAAGGCGGGTACCTCCTCGTCAAGACCACACGGGACGAGCGCAGCATGGCAATCGCGCTCGACATGGCTCTCGACTCCATCCGCGTCGCGCTGAGCGCCGCAGAGTGAACTGCGGAGGAGAGCACATGCCTTCTGAGGCACGAGTCCCAGAGCCCGCGGACGATTCCACGAGCCATGCCGTGAGGAGGAGTTCTGCCCCGGCCTTTCACAGTTCGAGCTCTATCCACTCGATGCCTCCCGAGCATGATGGTGCGAGTCAGGCCACGGCCAGCTTGCGGGCAATGGTCGACCGGGTTCCTGAAGGCTGGACCGTCGTCGCATACGAAGGTCGCTCATACGGATTGACCCGGACCACGCGAGTGCAGGGCCAGAGCATCAGCATCTCGGCCGAAGAGCTAGGAGGCGAAGACCTGATCAGCGCCAACGTGTACCGCACTCGCAAAGCAGAGCACCTACGGCCCTGTGAGGTATCCGAAGCCAAGGTGCTGGCATTCCTGCGCGGGTGGACGCCCGCATGACCCCTCGCGACACTCTGTCAGCAGGATCAGGAATCCACGCCGAATCCTCTGGTGTGGCTTCATCGACTACGAGGACCACGACATGTTGGCATGGCCCCGTTTAGAGATTCCACGCCTGGATGTGCACGGGCCCGCAGTCTCGGTCTATGACACTGAGAAGCGATCGTTGGTGACGTTGCGGCCGGACGACGCCGCGCGGATGTACGTCTGTGGTATCACACCGTACGACTCCACTCATCTCGGCCATGCGGCCACCTACGTCGGCTTCGATCTGCTTAACCGCGCCCTTCGAAACGCTGGGCACGATGTCATCTATGTTCAGAACGTCACCGACGTCGATGACCCGCTGCTGGAACGCGCCCACGCGCGAGGCATTCCCTGGAGTGATCTCGCACAACGCGAGATCGAGCGATTCCGGCAGGACATGACAGCCTTACGCGTGCTGCCACCCGCGCATTACATCGGGGTTGCCGAGACCGTCACCAAGATCATCTCTCGCATCGAGATGTTGAAAGAACGCGGCTCCATCTACCGAGTGGGGATCGACCTCTACTTCGAGGTGTCTGCCGACCCATCCTTCGGCCGTATATCGTCACTCGACCGCGACGTGATGCTGAAGGACTTCGCCGAGCGTGGTGGTGACCCCGACCGGAAAGGCAAGCGCGATCCGCTCGACTGTCTGGTTTGGCGCGGCGAGCGGCCAGGGGAGCCGTCCTGGCCCAGTCCGTGGGGGCCGGGACGACCCGGATGGCACATCGGATGCACCACAATCGCCCAGGAATATCTGGGACCATCCTTCGACGTACAGGGTGGAGGACGAGACCTGGCATTCCCGCACCACGAGATGTCCGCAGGACTCGGTCATGTCATTCATCCACAGCATCGGTTCGCGCAGACCTTCGTCCATGCCGGGATGGTTGCCTACGACGGCCAGAAGATGTCGAAGTCGCGCGGAAACCTGGTCTTCGTCTCCTCTCTGCGAAAGCAAGGAGTGGACCCTGTGGCCATCCGCCTCGCCCTCATGCGGCACCACTACCGATCAAGCTGGGAGTGGACAGACGCCGAACTCCCTGCCGCACTCGTCACGTTGAAGCAGTGGCGGCGTGCCCTGGCGCTCGGTAGCGGGGCGCCGGCAGCACCGGTCGTGCAGGCCGTGCTATCGGCACTAGCCGCCGACCTGGACGCTCCGGCCGCGGTTACCATTGTGCAGGCGTGGGTTGACGCCTCGCTTGGTACCGACACTGTGGCGGACAAGCGAGACAGCTCTGCCTCTATGACGGTTCGACGTCTGGCGGACGCTTCACTCGGTCTCCTGCTCTGATCGGATCACCCCGGACTGGGAATATTCGGCCATCGTGCACGAGCTGGCTACGCCTGCGTCCAGGTGGTGCCGGAGGTGTGGTCCTGGATGGCGATCCCAGCACTAGCCAGTTCGTTCCGGATGCGGTCGGCGGTGGAGAAGTCTCCTGCGTCTCGCGCATGAGAGCGATTCGCGAGCAGGACCTCGACGAGGGTAGAGATCGTGCTGCTCTGCACGTCGGCTCGCGGGGCGGTCGTGAAGCCGCCGGGCTCGGCTCCTAACACTTCGGTCATCGCGAGCACCGATTCGTACGCGGACATGACGGCAGCTGCATCGCCGTTATCCAGAGCGATGTTGCCCGCGCGCACGTGGTCGTGTAATACCGCGAGCGCCGCTGGAACATTCAGATCGTCGTCGAGCGCGGCCGCAAAGGCAATGGGCGGCTTCGGGACGTCGGATGCTGTGTTCGCGAGCTGTGTTCGTGCGCGGCGCTGGAAGGTCGCGATTCTCGTGACCGCAGCTTCGGTGTGCGCGAGGGCTTCCTGGTGATAGTCCAAGGCGCTGCGGTAGTGCGCGCTGAGCAGGTAGTAACGCAGGGTCGCCGGGCCGACGCGGCGGAGGAGTTCGTCGGCATACAGAGAGTTGTCTAGCGACTTGGCCATCTTCTGACCGCCGACGGTGACGAGGCCGTTGTGCACCCAGTACTTGGCGAACTCCTCGCCTGCTGCGGTGGACTGGGCAAGCTCGTTCTCATGGTGCGGGAACCGCAGGTCGAGGCCACCTCCGTGGATGTCGAATGCACGGCCGAGGTAGTGCCTTGACATCGCCGAGCACTGTATGTGCCATCCCGGCCTGCCGGTTCCCCATGGTGAGCGCCAACGAGCGGATGCTGGGTCGCTGGGCTTGGCTCCCTTCCAAAGCGCGAAGTCGCGGGGATCGGTCTTTGCCCCGCCAGGCCCTTCGTCAGGGTCCACCACGGCGTCGGGGGTCTGCCGGGTGAGCGTGCCGTATGCCTGCCAGCTGCTGACATCGAAGTAGACGTCGCCGGAGCCGTCGCCGGCGACGTAGGCGTGTCCGCGGCGAAGGAGTCGTTCGATCAGGGTCAGTGCTTGCGGGATGTGACCGGAGGTTCGGGGTTCATGGGTTGGCGGGAGAACACCCAACGCGGTGTACGAGCGCGCGAACTCCGTCTCGACACGGTAGGCGCGTGCCCACCATGGTTCAGTCTCGGTTGCTAGGTCCAGAACCTTGTCGTCGACGTCGGTGACGTTGCGAACGAGGGTGACCGCGTAGCCGCGGTGGGTGAGCCAGCGTCGCCAGAGATCGTAGACGAGGGCGCTACGAAGGTGCCCGATGTGCGGCGCGGACTGCACGGTCGGCCCGCACACATAGATGGAGACTCGTCCTGGGGTCAGCGGGACGAAGCTACGTAGCTCCCGGACAGCACTGTCGTAGATGCGAAGCATCAGTCCGCAGCCTCCTGCCTGGTAGAAGCCGCGATCGCGACGAGCGGACCAGTCATAGGCGGGGCACCCTGATGTAGTCCAGGCCCGAGAGGTTCACTAGCGTCTCTCGGAAACCGCGGACGATGACGCCCAGGACCGCCTGACAATGGCCGCATCGCATGACTGCACCCATGGCCGTGATGAAGACATGCGCGCAGGCGAGGTTGAAAGAGCTGCCGCAGCCCCGGCACCTGCCGACCGTCACAGTGATCTCGATACCGAGAGCAGTCGCGAACGCACCCGCGAGGGCGTTTCCGTCGACGTGAGTCATCGACTGCCTCCAAATCGTTCCGTACGAATCTGCGTGGGGTCGTGGCCCAGTTCGACAAGCCAACCGGCGACGGCCTCAACGAACGATGTCGGTCCGCAGACGAAGATGCGTGGCGACAGCGACGCGGGAAAGGTCGACGCTGCGAGCGCCTCACGCGTCAGCCGTCCAGGTGGCCGGCCCGCTCCAGGTGCTGACTCGCGCGTGTAGACAATCTCGACGACGGTTCGTGAGAGCTCTGCCAGTTCGTCAGCGAAGAACTCATCGCGCGGACTGCGGACCGAGTACAGCAGCCGAAACTCAGCACCTTTCAACTCACGTTCACGCGCCGAGGCCATCGAGAACAAGGGCACAACCCCTGAGCCGCCCGCGATGAGCTGAACCGGTGACTGCTCGGGCTCAGCGGGGATCCAGACGAAGAAGCGTCCGAGCGGTCCTTGTACCTCGACTTCTTCACCTTCCGCGAGCTGACGCACAAGAAACGGCGACACCTCGCCCCCGGGTAGCTCCTGGACCACCAGCACGACCCGTGTCGACTCACCCGAGGACGCCAGCGAGTAAGACCGGGACGCCTGGTACCCGCCCGGTGCCGTGAGCCGGATGTCGAGATGAGCTCCGGCGTCGTTTCCAGGCCAGGTCGGCACAGCCAGTTCAAGACGCACGGCCGAGCCGGTCTCAAACTGCCGACTGATCACCCGCCCGAGGTGCCACCGGACTCGGTTAGAGGTGATCACCAGTAGCGCTCCTCCCGCCACGGGTCGCCACGGAGGTGATAGCCGTTCTGTTCCCAGAACCCCGGGTCGTCCGAGGGCATCATCTCCATCCCGCGAACCCACTTCGCGCTCTTCCAGAAGTAGAGGTGAGGCACGAGAAGTCGAGCAGGACCTCCGTGCTCGGGCCTGAGAGGCTCGCCCTCCGCTTCGGTGGCTACCCATGCCTGACCATCGAGCAGATCCTCGAGAGGGAGGTTGGTGGTGTATCCGCCGTAACTACGGACCATCACATAGTCGTAACTGGTCTCGACATCCTCGAACAGCCGGTCTATGGGCACGCCACGCCAAGCCATGTCCAGCTTCGACCAGTGGGTGACACAGTGGATATCGGTGACGATGTCTTCGACGCCCACCTCCTGAAGCTCACTCCAGTTCCATCGGTGCGCGACCTGGTCCTCGGTCGTGATCGTGAAGCTCCATCGGCTCTCGTCGACATTGGGCGTGGGTCCCGTCGAGAGCACCGGCCAGTCGTAGACGTGGGTCTGCCCAGGAGGCAGTCGCGGGTCACTGGAGCCACCTCGTCCTCCGAAACCGCTGTTGATCACTGTCATGGCTACCCCTTCCTCAGGGAACTCTCTACTGTGGCCCGCGCGAACGGTCGGCGTCGCTCACGAGGGAGCGATGTTGGGTAGGTGTTCCGGACGACGCCAGGCTCGGAGTGGCACCCTGAGCCAGCTTTAGGCGGGTCCACACGTTCATGTTGATGACGACCGCGGCGATCTCGGCGACTTCGCGCTCCGTGAAGTGGAGCCGCAGTTCTTTGTGCAGGGCCGGAATCTCCTCGTGACGGAACAAGGTGAGACCTTCGCAGTAGGCGAGCGCGACTCTCTGCCCGGGCGAGTACATGGCGCTCTCGCGCCACGACGCCAGGTGTGCGGTCTGCTCGGACCGGATCCCGATCCTGGCCGCCACCTCGGCGTGGAGAATCAGGCAGTAGGAGCAGGGGTTGAGCTGAGCGACGCGCAGACGGAGGAGTTGTAGCAGGACACGGTCCGCCGACAGCTCTGCGGCGTACCCGAACTGTGCGGCCATGTCCTTGGCAAGTTCGTGGAACGGGGTGATGTCTGGGTCGAAGCGACTGTTCTCGAACCGGAGACTCCCGAGTACCGGTTTCGGGTCTTCGGTGCCGGGCTCAGGCATCGTCGCGACCGTCCCGTCCAGTGCCCGGAATGTCCACCATGGCGGCGTACTCGGGGTTGCGCTCGATGAAGGACCGGAACACGGGGCACCTCACGGTCGCGCTCTTGCCCTCCGCGCGGATGCTGTCCAGCACCCTGCGGGTGAGTTCGGTCGCCAAGCCCTGTCCTCGGTAGTCCGGCAGGATCGAGGTCGCCAACAGCGTCACTCTGCCGTTCTTGTCCGCGAACGGGACGGCTCCGAATTCGACGCCATCCTTGGTTGCGACGAAGGCGCTGGCCTGAGCATCCACTGCGATCGAGAACGACGTGCCGTCCTCGAGGTTCGTCGACCTGGCATCGGGCTCGTCATGCCGTGCGCCTGTGTCCGTGAAGGCGCCACCAGCCTGATTCTGGTCCTGTGGGTCCATACTTCCTGTCACCTGACCCAGGTCCTCGGGTTCGTTCATGCCGTTTCCTCTCCAACCTCTGTCGCCGGACCTGCATCGCCGAGGAGTCTTGGTTTAACCCCTAGCAGCCGCGTGACATCGGTCTTGTCGGTCGTCGCGAGACCAGCCGCCCCGCCTCGGGGGCGACGCATCGTCTGGCCTCGACTCTAACGCAGGACATGTGGAATAGTTGGACCGCCTGGTCCGTTACAGCACGTGATGGCGCGGCAGCGCGTCACCTGCTAGGAGGAGCCAAAGTGACCACCAACGACTACCGCAGGACCCCTGAGTTGCTCAGCCGCCTGAGCGACGAGCAGCATCGGGTGACGCAGCAGGACGGCACAGAGCCGGCCTATCGGAACGAGTACTGGGACAATCACGAGCCTGGCATCTACGTCGACATCGTCTCGGGTCAGCCGCTGTTCTCGTCCACCGACAAGTACGACAGCGGCACGGGATGGCCGAGCTTCACGGCGCCCATCGCCGCCGACGCTGTCACGACCAAGGCGGACCGGACGCACGGCATGATCCGCACCGAGGTGCGCTCGGCGGGCGCCGACAGCCATCTCGGGCACCTATTCCACGACGGACCCGCCGCCGCCGGGGGCCAGAGGTACTGCATGAACTCGGCCGCGATGCGCTTCGTTCCTGCCTCCAAGCTCGTCGAGGAGGGCTACGGCCAGTTCAGTGCACTGTTCGACACCGACCAGGACTCTACGAAGGGAGCCACCGCATGACCAGCGGGACCAACGACAGCGGAGTGATCGCGCAGGTCTCGGGAGCGGAGACAGCCGTTCTGGCTGGCGGGTGCTTCTGGGGCATGCAGGACCTAATCCGTCGCCAGCCGGGCATCTTAGGAACCCGCGTCGGGTACACGGGTGGGCAGAACGAACACCCGACGTACCGCGACCACCCAGGCCATGCGGAGGCGATCGAGGTCGTCTTCGACCCTTCGAAGACGAGCTATCGGGACATCCTGGCGCTGTTCTTCCAGATCCATGATCCCTCGACGCTGAACCGTCAGGGGAACGACCGAGGGACGAGTTACCGCTCCGCGATCTTCCCGGTGACGCCGGAGCAGGAGCGGATCGCCCGCGACACGATCGCGGATGTGAACGCATCGGGTCTGTGGCCGGGTAAGGCAGTTACCAGTATCGAGCCGGTCGGTCCGTTCTGGGAGGCGGAGCCCGAGCACCAGGACTACCTGAAGAAGTATCCGAACGGCTACACGTGCCACTTCCCCCGCGACGGCTGGGTACTACCGGAGCGGAGTTCGCCCAGCGTGGCAACATAGCAAGGTTCTGAGGTTTGGGCCCGGGCATCTGGGGTCGAGATCCGCCTCGCCGCCCCCCGAAGGGTCCGGTGACGGTTGACGACTGCACAGCCATGCCCAACCGCGAGGGCCCCGATCCTGAAGTACGACATGAGGCTCTCGTCGGCTGCTCGCAAGGGTGGTCCACGCCGATGGTCGTTGGCACCTGAGTGCGGGCGAGAGACCGCCCAACCCGAGGCGATTAGCCTTGGGGTATGACTGACAGCGCCAGCGGCCCCCGCCCGCGCCGCTTAGTTGAGTCCCCGATAGTGGTGTAGCGCGGTCGCCGAGATCGTCCCGGCAGTGGACGTGGGTGCGGCCACCGCGTGATCCTTCGAGCGAACCTCTCACAGCACTCTCGAATGGAGTCATCACGATGACCGCACCACACATTGTCGACCCTGCTGGCCTGCTGGGTGAAGCCCTGGCTGAGGCCAGCCCTGATCTGATGCGATCGCTGTTGCAGTCGATCATCAACGCGCTGCTCTCTGCTGACGCCGACGCGGTGGTCGGGGCCGAGTACGGCCGGCCCAGCGCGACCCGCACCGCGCAGCGCAACGGGTACCGCCACCGTGACCTCGACACGCGTGTCGGCACGATCGACGTGGCGGTCCCGAAGCTGCGGACCGGGACCTACTTCCCCGAATGGCTGCTCGAGCGCCGCAAGCGCGCGGAGTCGGCGTTGATCACCGTCGTCGCGGACTGCTACCTCGCCGGGGTCAGTACCCGCCGCATGGACAAGCTCGTGAAAACCCTGGGGATCGACGGGTTGAGCAAGTCGCAGGTCTCGCGGATGGCCGCTGGTCTGGACCAGGTCGTGGAGGAGTTCCGCCACCGGCCGCTGGCCGAGGCGGGACCGTTCACGTTCGTGGCCGCGGACGCACTCACGATGAAGGTCCGCGAAGGGGGCCGGGTGATCAACGCCGTCGCGCTGATCGCGGTCGGGGTCAACGCTGACGGGCACCGCGAGGTCCTCGGCCTGCGCGTGGCCACCAGCGAAACCGGTGCCGCGTGGAACGAGTTCTTCGCCGACCTGGCAGCCCGCGGCCTGGCCGGCGTGCGCCTGGTCACCAGCGACGCGCACCCTGGCCTGGTCGAAGCCATCGCGGCGAACCTGCCCGGCGCGTCCTGGCAACGTTGCCGCACGCACTACGCCGCGAACCTGATGAGCGTGACGCCCAAGAGCATGTGGCCCGCGGTCAAAGCGATGCTGCACAGCGTGTACGACCAGCCCGACCGGGCCGCGGTCCACGCCCAGTTCGACCGGCTCCTGGACTACGTCGAGACCAGGCTGCCCGAGGTCCACGAGCACCTCGACGCCGCCCGCGCGGACATCCTGGCCTTCGCCGAGCTCCCCAAGGACGTCTGGACCCAGATCTGGTCGAACAACCCCGCAGAACGCCTCAACCGAGAGATCCGACGCCGCACCGACGCCGTCGGGATCTTCCCCACCCGAGCCGCGATCATCCGCCTGGTCGGCGCCGTCCTGGCCGAGCAGACTGAAGCGCCCCAGGTTTGATGCCGCATCCTTTTGAGTTGGAAGGATGCATGGCATGCCGAAGAAGATCGATCCCGCGGTCAAGGAGCGGTGCGTACGGCAGGTGCTGGAGCACTTGCCTGAGTACCCGTCGCTGACCGCGGCCGCCGAGTCCGTCGCCCGCCGCGAGGGACTGGGCAAGGAGACCGTCCGCCGCTGGGTGGTCCAGGCCCAGGTCGATGGTGGCCAACGCCAAGGCGCCACCAGCGAGGAGCTAGCTGAGATCAAGGAGCTGAAGGCGAAGGTCCGCCGGCTCGAGGAAGACAACGAGATCCTCCGTCGGGCCTCGATTTTCTTCGCGGGGGAACTCGACCCCCGCAACCGCTGATCGTCGCGTTCATCGACGAGATGCGCACCGAGGGCCACGCGGTCGAGTCGGTCTGCCGGGTCCTGCGCGAGCAGGGCTGTCAGATCGCCGCGCGGACCTACCGCGACTGGGCACGCACCAATCGACCCGTCGCCACCCGCACGGTCACCGACGCGCAGGTGACCAACCAGGTCCGTGACCTGGCCTGGACGGTCGACCACGAAGGGGTACGGCGGATGACACCCGAGGGTCTCTACGGGCGTCGCAAGATGACCGCGCTGGTCCAGCGCAGCACCCCGGACGCGTCGCCCGGCGCGGTCCATCGGGCGATGAGATCCCTGTCCCTGCAAGGGATCCGACGTTCGAAGGGCATCCGGACAACCATCCCAGCGAAGGACGGCAAGCGGGCCGGTGACCTGCTGGATCGGGACTTCACCGCGGCCGCGCCGAACAGGACCTGGGTCATGGACTTCACCTACGTCCGGACCTGGGCCGGGTTCGTCTACGTCGCGTTCATCCTCGACGTGTTCGCCCAGAAGATCGTCGCGTGGAACGTCGCACCCACCAAGGCCGTCGAACTCGTCGACGTCCCGTTGCGGATGGCGTTGTGGCAACGCGACCGCGAAGGTCACCCGGTCGTTCCGGGTAAGCTCATTGGTCACGCGGACGCGGGCTCGCAATACACGTCGATCGCGTTCACCGAGCACCTCGCTGAGGAGGGCATCCGGCCCTCGATCGGGACTGTTGCTGATGCGTACGACAACGCGCTCATGGAGTGCGTGATCGGGCTCTACAAGACCGAGTGCGTCCGCACCACGGTCTTCCACGCCGGCCCCTACCACAGCATCGGAGACGTCGAGCACGCCACCGCCGGCTGGGTCGACTGGTACAACAACCGGCGCCTGCACGGCTCTCTTGAGATGATGACCCCAGTGGAGTTCGAGCAAGCCCACTACGCGACTCTCAACCGAGAGCCGCAACCCGCATAGGAGCGGCGGAAAACCTGGGGCGCTTCACTTCGGTAGGAGATCCGGTCGCGGCCACCGACTGGCGCGGCCCGAACGAGCATCCACCCACCAATTGCCAGCCCCGCGGCGATGGTCAGCAGGCCCAGCGCAATCAAGACGTTCACCTCTGCGGTCATTGCAAACCCTCCTCCTGCGCTTTCGCGCGCTGGATCGTGGTCACTGAGACACCTCGTTGATTGCTCTCAGCAGAAGGTCCATGTGTGTTCACCCGTCGACTCGGGCGTCTCGGCGGTAGGGGACTCACAAGGAGACGTGGGGCGTCCCTCACGTGCGAGTCGGTTGTGATTCGACACGAATCACGCGCCCTTGGCTTCTTCAGGGGACGACCTAACGCCGCTCTGATCGGCATCGAGGTCGGTGCGGCGCGGTGCGTGCTGGCAGTAGCACCACCGCTGAATCCCGTGCCTGGGCGGCGACGCGATCTCGTCGATGCAGTCCTCGGGTACGTGCGGTTCTTGGCATGGCTTGCAGATCACGGATTCTTCCCTCTCGGTCAGAACAGACGAGGTTGTTGGCGGTCGAGCTCGGACAGCCCTAGCCGCATAGCGGCGGGGACATCGCTCTCGGAGAGGACTGCTGCCCGGATGGCGCGTGCCCGCCCGGCGCGGCCGCGGACGTCGCGGAGGGGCGAGTTGATGCGGTGACGTCGCAGGAGCCACTCCAGGTGGTTCTCGTGGTTGTCGGTGGCGGGCTCCAGGTGGGTCGGTCGCTGGCAGAGTGCCTCGTCGCAGCTGTGGCGCAGGACGGGCGCGGCGCGCAGGGCTGCGGCCCCGTGCTCCAGGGCGTACCCGAAGCGGTGGGCCAGGACGACGACGTCACGGTCGTTGTTGTCGGTCCCGACCCAGAAGCGGCCGTGGCCGGAGCGCATGATGGCCCCGGTGAACCACCAGTGGGTCTCGGTGACGGCCACCTTCGCGTGGTAGCGATCGCGCACGTCGTTGTCCTCGAGGGCGTCCTCGAGGAAGCGGAGCCGCGCCGGGTCCATCAGTCCCGCCGCGGTGCGTCTTCGCGTCGAGACTCGACGTACTCGCGGTTCTGCTCCCACCGCTGAGCCGCCACCGCTCGCTGACGTGGCGTGGGGGCGCCAGGAGGCCCTGCCTTGCGACGCTGCGCGGTCGAGGCCATCGCTGCGGCCACAGCCCGGTCCCTTGCGGCGGCGTCATCTCGACCGGCTGCGGCCGCTCGCTTGTACGCGGCGTCGAGCTCGATGAGGTCCACCGCCGCGAGCGAGGGGTCGGGGTCCGTTTGGGGTGGGGGCTGCTCCTCTGCCGGGCGCTTCTCCTGCCGACGGTCACGACGGCGGGGCTCGTCGGGCCACGCTTGGCTGGGGTGCACGCTCATAGCCGTCTCCCTGGGGTCGAGGGCGGATCAGGTCGCGGGTCGTCTCGGTCGCCAGCGATGGGTCGAGACTCCGTCGGTCCCGTCATGGACGGCCGGGTTGGTCGCTCTGTGCTGAGTCGGCTGATCTCCTCTTCCAGGGCGGCTAGCGATCGCGCCGAGCCGGTGGTCCGGTCTCGGACGTCATCGACGGCGTCGCCGGCGCGTGTGGTGCTGGTTCGCGCCTCACCGACGTGCAGCTCGGCGCCGGTGGCCATCGCACGGGCGACCTGCGGCGTGGTTGCCGGCATCGAGAGACACGCCTGGCCAGCGGCGACCGAGGCATCGACGTGGCGCAGGGCGTTACGCGCAGTGCTCACGCGGTGGTGTCCCTCGGCGACATTGCTCCGCACCGAAGCGATCAGCGCTCGATCCTCGGAGAGTGTGGCGCGGGCGTCCGCAGCCGCGAGATGCTCCCGGGCAGTAACCAGGTGCTCGCTGGCAGCGTCGAGATGCTGGGCTACTTCCTCTCGGGTGATGCCCGAGTCGGCTAACGCCACCGCAAGGTGCGGGCCGGGATCGAGCCCTTGGCGATGTTGAAGGCCTTCTGGCCCTCGGCCGAGCCGACCGTCATGAGCCAGTCCTTGCTGCCGTCGACGTTCTTCGTTCCCTTGGGCAGGGTGAAGGAGTCGGCGAGGAAGTCGAAGACACCGTCCGTCCCGGGGACCGGGAAGTAGGTGTAGTCCTATCGTGACCGGCCGGTGACCTGCCCGACCGGTGGGCGCTCGCTACAGACCGCTCACGGCGGCGGCGAGGGCCTGCTGCTGGCTGCGCCGCTGGGAGAGGTCGAGCGGCACGACGACGACCCGAGGGCCCGACGGTGCCTCGGCGACCGCCCGCTCGAGAGCACCAGGGCCGTCGGCCTGATCCGCCGCCCATCCGTGGGCGCGGGCGAGCGCGACGAGATCGGTGGTCGTCGGCGTGGCGAAGACCCGGTCGAAGGGCTCCTCTCGGCCCGGCTCGCCGTACTCCAGCGTGGCGAAGATGCTGCCGCCGCGGTCGTCGAGGACGACGACGGTGAGGTCCGGGCGGGGCTCGGCCGGCCCGAGGACGAGCGCGCCGGAGTCGTGGAGGAAGGTCAGGTCGCCGACCACCGCGTAGGTGGGACGGGGCTCGGCCAGCGCGACACCGGACGCAGTGGCGACGCAGCCGTCGATCCCGGCGAGCCCGCGGCTGGCGACGACGTCGACGTCCGCTCGGGGGCGGGCCAGCCCGAGGTGATGATCGCGGGCGACGCTGCTGCTGCCGAGGACGATCCGGGCGTCCGCAGGGAGCGCCTGCTCGAGGGCACGGACGGCGTCGACACCACCGGCGGTCCGCCCGTCAGTGGCGAGGTGCTCGGTGACGGTCTGCTCGAGTCGCTGCCCGAGCTGCTGCCACGCGTCGAGCCACGGCGTCGGGGCACACGCCGGCGCACCGGGCAGGACGAGGGAGGCGAAGGGATGGACGTTCGCCGATGCGTGGGTCGGGTCGGCCCACTCGGCGCGGTCGGTCACGAGGTGGACCTCGTGGCTCTCCCGGACGAGAGCAGGGATGACGCGTCCGAGGGTGGGCCGGCCGACGACGACGACCCGCTCAGGACGGTGCTCCGAGAGCCAGGACGTGCAGCGCAGCGCGAGGGTGCCGTGCGGCACGAGGACGTGGGCGTCCTCCGGTGCCGGCGAGGCGCCGGGCTCGGCGAGGACGGGCAGGCAGTGGTGCGCCGCCCAGGCGAAGGCCGCCCGGCGGTGCTCTGCCGTGGGCAGGTCACCGACCACGACGACGGTGCCCTCGGAGTGCGGGACGACGGTCGGCGCTGCCGAGCCCGAGGGCGACACGACCGGTGGGCGCGAAGGCAATGTCACGCGAGCGTCATCGGTGTCCGCTCCGCTGGTAGCGACGTCATCCGTCTCGGTGCCGGCAACCGCCGTCGCTCCGCCGAGTGCGGGGGCCAGCGGGTCCCGGTAGGGCAGGTTCAGGTGCACGGGACCGGGGGCGACACCCAGGAGGCCCGTGGCCGCCGAGACGGCGCGTGCGGCGGTCGTGCGCAGCGCGGTGACCTGCGACTCCAGGCGCTCGACCGTCGGGGTCTCGACGTCGACCGCCAGCCGGCACCGTCCGGGCGCGAAGATCCCGACCTGCTCGGTGGCCTGGTTCGCGCCGACGCCGCGTAGCTCCGGCGGTCGGTCGGCGGTGAGCAGGATGAGCGGCACCTGGCCGTGGTCCGCCTCCAGCACGGCGGGGTGGAGGTTCGCGACAGCGGTGCCGCTCGTCGTGACCACCGCCGCCGGGACGCGGGTCGTCTTGGCCAGTCCGAGCGCGAGGAAGGCGGCCGAGCGCTCGTCGATGCGCACGTGCAGGGTCAGCCGGCCGGCGCGGTCGAGCGCCTCGGCGGCGTAGGCCAGGGGTGCCGAGCGGGATCCCGGCGCGAGCACGACGTGGCGCAGCCCGAGCCGGACGAGCTCGTCGAGCAAGGATCGGGCAGCGGCGACGGAGGGCGGCTGCTGGGGGTGCACCTGGTGATGGTCCCATCCCGGACCGATCACCGCCCACGGGGTACGCGGCGGATCTCGTAGTCGACGACGACGACGGGCCGCTTCGGATCGACCCGCGCTGCCGCTCCGCCGATGAAGGGCTCTGCCCCCGTCCGCCAGGCGCGCAACGACGGATCGTCCGAGACCCGGTCGTCGACGACCCGCGCCGTCTCGACGTACCGCTGGCTCTCATGGGTCGCGCTGGCCCGGCCCCCTTCGTCCTCGACGTCCCGGCGCACGGTGACCCAGTCGCCGTGCGCCGGGTTGCGCCGACCGTCGAGGTGGGGGACGAGGTCACGGTCGTGCTCGAGCGAGAGCACGCTCACGCCTCGGGGGACGGCGACTCCCCCGACCGGAGCACCTGTCGTCGTGACGTGCGTGATCCCTGGGTGCTGGGCACGAAAGACAGGGTCGGCGGCGAGCGCAGCCGCCGTGATGCCGCCCTGGCTGTGGCCGCTCGTCATCACCGGGTCCGCGAGGCCGGCCGGCCCACGGCCGACGCGCCGCTTGGCGTCGGTGAGAGCCCGGGTCACGGCGATCATCGTCAGCGTCCGCTCCCCCTCGACGAGCAGCTGGTTGCTCGTCTGGTCGTAGGGCACCGGTCCCGGCACGGGGCTGAAGGTCTGGGTCCCAGGGACGTCGACGACCCAGGCGTACCGCCCGTCGGCGAGCGGGACACCACTGATCCGCACGTCGCCCTGGCCCGAGACCGAGGACTGCTCGCCGACCAGGTCGGCCAGGGAGTCCGGTCGACGCCAGCCGTTCGTGTCCACGGGACGGGCAGTCGTCTCGACGTCGAATCCGGACTCGTCGAGGGCTCGTCCCAGCCCTGCCGAGTTGAGCACCGCGACCGCACCCGCATGGGTCGTCGGCGGATAGGCGACGCCCTCTCGGCGGGACACCCAGGCGAGGTAGATCCCGAGCGGGGCGAGGCCGAGACCGAGCCCCAGCACGACCCCTTCGGCACCGGCGGCCGTCCGCTCGAGGAGCCACGGGTGGTCGTGCAGGAGGGAGTCGACCCGCGACGCCGCCTCGCCGGGAGCCGTGCGGGCTGCGCCGACGAGCCGACCGACGAACCCGCCGACCGCCCCCGCTGAGAGCGGCGGCGGAGAGCGCAGCACGGCGGCCCCGAGCACCCAGGCGGCTGCGCTGGGCAGGACGACCGTGGGCAGGGCGGCTCCGAGGGCCAGGCCGAGAGAACGGTCGACGTGCTCCGTCGCGCGCTGCGCGGCGGACTCCCCCGCCGCATAGAGGGTGATCCCGCGCTCGACCGCCTCTGCGAGGAGCTGGAGCGCCGAGGCCTCACCGACGAGGCCCGACGGCCCGACGACCTGCGCCAGCCTCAGCTCGGCGTCGAGCACCGAGCCCGGGGCCAGTGCTGCCGCGGCCACCAGCGCCGGGTGCGTGCCTATCCGCCCGAGGTCGACCGCGAGGCCGACGACGTCACCGGCGAGGGCACGCAGTCGCACCGCCGCAGCGCCCAGCTCGTCGAGCGCGACGACGATGCCGCCTGCCCCGCCCCTGACCTCGATGTCGCTCACGGCAGCATCCCGATCACGGCGTGGTGGGCCAGGGCCATCTCGAGCCGGTGCCCGGCGTCCTGCCGGATCACCTCCAGCGTGCGGGCGAGCTCGGCGACCTCCCCCTCGAGCGCGGCGAGGGCCGTGGCCCGGCGGGCGACCTCCTCCTCGAAGCGCAGCGCTGCCTCGCCTTGCCAGGTGATGTCACCGCACGCGCGCACCGAGGCAGCGACCACGACGAGCTCGGCAGCGATCGCTCGCGCCCTCGCGACGAGCTCGCCGAGCCTCGCCTCGAGGTCGCCGGGCAACCGCTCGATCTCCATGGCGACGATCCCACCGCCACCAGGGCACGGGCCGCTGCCCCCCCGCCACAGCTGTGGACGTCAACCCCCTCCCGCTGCCTGCTGTGGACGGGGCACGATGGACCCATGACCGAGCAACCCATCGACCACCTCGTCATGCGTCAACGCCTCACGATGATGGTCAACCGTTACGCCTTCACGGTCGGCGACGGCGGTCCGCTCGTCGCCTTCGCCCAGCAGAAACGGATGGCCTTCAAGGAGCAGGTGACCTTCTACGCCGATGAGGCGAAGACCCAGCCGATCTTCTCCTTCAAGGCCCGCCGCAAGCTCGACCTCGGCGCGCTCTACGACGTCTTCGACGCTTCCGGCCAGCCGATCGGCTGGTTCCAGAAGGACTTCAAGGCCTCGCTGCTCCGCTCGACGTGGCACGTCGGGGTCCCCCACCAGACCCTCCAGGGCAGCGGCAGCGAGCGCAACCAGACCGTCGCGGTGCTGCGACGCCTCTGGGACCTGCTCCCGCTCATCGGCGACATCCCGATCCCCTGGCAGTTCCACTTCGACTTCACCACGGCGGACGGCACCCCGATCCTCACGAGCCAGAAGCGGATCGGCCTGCGGGACACCTACGACGTGACCTTCCCGGCCGCACCGAACGGCGCCCGCATGGACTGGCGGGTCGGCGCCTGCGTCGCCGTCGCCCTGGACGCCCTGCAGAGCCGGTAGCCGGGCGCCTGGGCCTCAGGGACCAGGCCTCAGGCCACGAGCTCGGCGTGGGCGGCACGGACGCGCTCGCGCCACCACGCCACCCGGTCCTCGGGGGCGGCGTGCTCCCGGAGCAGGGCTGCGTCGACGTCGATGTCACGAACCGGCACGTTCCCCCCCACGGGGACGAGCGGGTCACGGCTGACGTCGGAGGCGAGCAGGCCGACGGTGCCGAGCCCGCAGGCATGGGGCAGGTCCGGCAGAGTGGCGGCGAGCGCCACCCCGGCCCGGATCCCGACGCTCGAGTCGAGCGCCGAGGAGACGACGGCCGGCAGCCCGCAGTCGCCGACGACCTCGAGGGCACGGACGACCCCGCCGAGCGGAGCGACCTTGACGACAACGAGGTCGGCTGCCTCCTCGCGGGCGACACGGAGCGGGTCCTCGGCCTTGCGGATCGACTCATCGGCGGCGATCCGCACGTCGATCCCGTTGTGCGCCAGGGCGGTCCGGACCTCGCGCAGCTCCTCGACGCTCGCGCACGGCTGCTCGACGTACTCGAGCCCGAAGGGGGCCAGCCGGGTGATCGCGTCGACAGCCTGGTCCACGGACCAGCCGCCGTTGGCGTCGAGCCGGACGGCTCCCCCTTCGCCCATGACGTCACGGACCGCGGCGACCCGCTCGACGTCGTCGGCGAGGGACTGCCCGCGCTCGGCCACCTTGACCTTGGCCGTCTCGCACCCGTCGAAACGGGCGATGACCCCCGGCACGGCGTCGGGCGTGACCGCGGGGACCGTTGCGTTGCACGGGATCTCGCCGCGAAGGGGGGTCGGCCAGCCGATGTGCGCGGCTTCGACCGCGGCGGCGAGCCAGCGGCTCGCCTCGGGCGGCTCGTACTCGAGGAAGGGCGCAAACTCCCCCCACCCCATAGGCCCGCGGATGAGCGCGACCTCTCGGCGCTCGACCCCACGGAAGCGGACGCGAAGGGGGATCGAGACGACGCGCAGCCCGTCGAGGAGGTCGTCGACGGGCGGGAGCGAGGTCACCGGTCGCGGCTGGAGAGCACGCAGAACTCGTTGCCCTCGGGGTCGGCGAGCACGGTCCAGGTGACGTCCTCGGACTGGCCGACGTCGACCCTCGTGGCGCCCCGCGCCTCGAGCGCGGCGATCTCGGCGTCGCGGTCCTGCGAGCGGTGCGGGGCCAGGTCGATGTGGAGGCGGTTCTTGACGGTCTTGCCCTCCTCGACCGGGACGAAGACGAGCGCCGGCCGCTCGGTGACCCACGTCGCGAGGTCGTCGATCGTCGCGTCGTCGGGCCGGGCGGCAGCCTCCGGCGGGTCGACCGCGACCTCGTGCTCGTCCTCGTAGACGATCTCCCAGCCGAGGGTCTCGGCCCACCACCGCGCCTGGGCGGCGATGTCGTGGCAGTCGATGACGGTGCTGTACCAGCGCAGAGCCATGCCCGCGACGCTACCGGGTCAGGGGGTGCGGAGAACCTTCGCCATGGGGCGGCCCTGGGCGAGCTCGTCGACGAGCTTGTCGAGGTAGCGGATCTGGCGCATCAGCGGGTCCTCGACCTCCTGGACCTTGACCCCGCAGACCGACCCGGTGATGAGCTCGGCGGCGGGGTTGAGGTCGGCCGCGGCGAAGAAGTCGGCGAAGGTCGTCTCGTCGGCGAGGTGACGCTCGAGGGTGGCCTGGTCGAAGCCGGTGAGCCACCGGATGACCTCGTCGATCTCCGCCTGGGTCCGGCCCTTCTTCTCCGCCTTCGTCACGTAGTGCGGGTAGACGCTGGCGACGCTCGTCGTGAAGATCCGGTGCATGCCGTCAGGGTAGGCGGACTCGTCGGCACGGCCCGGTGAGGCGCACACTGGCGCTCGTGCCCGCGTCGCCTGCCCCGACCGAGGGGATCCTCGGCACCACCTACCGGGCGAGCACGATCGGCGCCTTCAGCCTCATCGTCATCGCCGCCTTCGAGGCGCTGGCCGTCACGACCGTCATGCCGACGATCAGCCGCGAGCTCGACGGCCTGACCCTCTATGCCCTCTCCTTCTCCGCGCCGCTCGCGTCCGGGGTCATCGGCATGGTTGCGGCGGGCCAGTGGAGCGACCGCCACGGGCCTCGGCGTGCGCTCGAGGTGGCGGCCGTCGTCTTCTCCCTCGGGCTGCTCGTGTGCGGGCTGGCGCCGACGATGGAGGCCTTCGTCGCAGGGCGACTTCTCCAGGGGCTCGGCAGCGGGGCGCTCATCGCGGCGCTATACGTCGTCGTCGGGGAGGTGTACCCGTCGGCACTCCAGCCAGCGGTCTTCGCGAGCTTCGCGGCCGCGTGGGTGCTGCCGGCACTCTTCGGTCCGGCCCTGGCCGCGCTGGTCGCTGACGCTGTGGGATGGCGCTGGGTCTTCCTCTCCGTCATCGCGCTCGTCGGGGTGGCCGCGATCTTCGTCGTGCCGGCGCTACGGATGCTCCGCCCGCGAGACGAGAAGCCTGAGCCGTCCGCCCGAGGGCACCGCCGAGGTCTGCTCGCGTGGTCTGTGGTGGCCGCGGCGGCCGCCCTCGCCGTCGACCTCGTCGGCTCGCTCGACGGGGTCCGGTCAGCCCTCGTCGCCCTCCCGATTGTCGCCCTCGTCGTGGCGCTGCGCCCGCTGCTCCCCGCCAGGACGCTCGTCGGAGGCCGTGGCCTGCCCGCTGTCATCGGGACGCGCGGGATGCTCGCGGCGTCGTTCTTCTGCACGGAGTCGTACATCGTCTTCGTCCTCCAGGAGCAGTGGGGGCTGACCGCGGTGCGCGCCGGGCTCGCGCTGTCCGTCGTCGGGGTCGTCTGGGCAGTGGCCAGCCAGGCGCAGGCCCGGCTCCCGAGACCGCTGAGCGACACGGCAGTCATGTCGATCGGCTCGATGCTGCTCGCGATCGGCGCGGTCGTCCTGCTCGTCGCGGTCGTCGCGGACATCCATCCCGTGCTCGCCACCGCCGGGTACGCCATCGGGGGTGCGGGCATGGGCTTCGCCTACCCGCGGACCGGGGTCGCCACGCTCGCGGCGTCGACGGACGCCGACCGCGGCTTCAACTCCTCGGCGGTGACGATCGCGGACTCCCTGGGCGGGGCGGTCGCCCTGTCGATCAGCGGCGCGCTCTTCGCGGCGACCCGCAGGGCCGAAGGGGACCCCTTCGTCCCGGTCTTCGTCCTCGCCCTGATCCTCGGGGTGGTCGGGGTCGTCGTGGCACGCCGGACAGCGTCACCGACCTCCTGACCGCAGCATGCAGGACGCGTTCGGGACCACGTAACCGGATGGTGTGACGCGATCAGCGCCGGCCGTGGAAGGCGCGGTTGACCCGCGCGGCTGCCTCCTGGCGCCCGTCGTGCAGGTCTCCGGGTGATTGTCGACCCACTGTCGGCACGCCGGGTGGCCGTGCCGCATTCCTTGCGCGCTACTCGGTGAGCGCCATGTCGAGGTCGTAGGCGAGCACGACGGCACGTGCGAGCTGGCGCTCCTGCTCGAGACCGAGATAGCCGATGGTGCGCCCCAGCAGCTCGACCGGGACGGTGACGACGTTGTCGAGCGAGATGACCCCCTCGCCGTCGAGCCCGTTGGCCGCGCCGACCGGGACCTCGCTGTGCAGACCTTTGACCGTGGAGGTGATCGGTGCCAGCGTCACCTTCGTCATGGCCGACCGCGCCGCGGCACGGGTGAGGACGACGACAGGCCGGGTCTTGTCGAGCCTGGCGAGACAGATCTCCCGCATGGCCGCTCAGTCCGTCGGGGTGGCGTGCTGCGCTGACCAGGTGACGAGATCGTCGAGATCATCCGCGGGACCCACCCGCGACAGGACGTCCGCATCAGCCTGCGCTGCTCGCAGCCGCATCTCGCGCTCCAGCGCCGTCGCGACGACCGCAGCCCTGCTCGACGCCGCGCCCGTCCTGACCGCCTCGTCGAGGAAGGAGACCATCTCGTCCGGGAGGCGAACGGCGATCTGAGTCGTCATGGACTCGACAATACTCCGACGCATCCCAGGACGGGATTCACTGATCTTGCCCCGTCGAGCGGTCACGACCCACCGGCGACGCGGTGTGCCAGCTCGCGATAGCTCATGAGGTCGCGGCGGAAGCGGCTCAGCAGCAGCCCGGCGTCACCCAGGACGTAGACGTCAGGCGCCTCGACCGGGCGCCGGCCGTGGGGCCACCCCGACCCGCCGACGAGCGAGGCGAGACGCCGCGACTGGTCGGACGCGTACCCCTTCGCCCCGGTCCCGTGGATGAGCGAGCGGACCGAGAAGCCGGTGCTCTGCCAGCTGAGGTCGTTGGCCTTGGCGATGCACTGGATCATGCCCGCGGCGACCTTCTCCGGCTCCGCCTGCCGCCACGTCTCGAACGCACCCAGCCCCGCCGCCCGGACGAGCAGCCGCCGGCACGCCGTGAGCAGCTCGGGGCCGACGAGCTGGTGACCGAAGGCGCCCTGTACGTGCTCGTCGATGACACGCGCCTGCTCTCGTGCCCATCCGGGGACGCCGGAGAGGTCGAGCTCCTCGCCAGCGGGCAGCGGAGCCTCGTCAAGCGCCTTGAGCGCCTCCTCGCCACCGACGACACGCCTCAGCCAGTCGAGCATCGCCTCGTGCGGCGCCTCCCGGACCGGATACGGACGCTCGACGACCCTCGGCCCGCGCAGCAACCCCTTCGCCTCGAGCTCGTAGGCGGCGCACTCGTACCCACTCCCCTGGACCGGCCGCCTCCGGACGTCGACGAGGTTGCCGTCGATTAGCACGACCTCGGTCAGCTCCCCGGGCGCCCCGCCTCCCCTACCACCCCACATCGGCAGGTCGTGCGGTGACGGGTGCGGCGTCGGACATCCGTTGATGATCGACGCGATGCAGTCCTCGCACGAGCACTCACCATCCCCGTCGTACGCCTCGACCGCCCGCAGCCACCGCTCACCCATGACGTGCCCCTTCCTCGTTTCCCGCTGACAGGAACCACCCGACCGGTTCACGCTCCGCGCCACACCTCCCCTTCGCCCTGCTGTGGAACATCGCGCTCTCGGGCACCCGCGTGTGGATGGTCTCGAGGCTCGCTCGCGCTCGCACCTCGACCGGCATCATGTGGGCCGGTCGGCCGCCGTAGGCTCGGGAGGGTGAGCGCACTGAGTGGAGTCAGCGAGACCTTCGACCCGTCGGCGTGGGAGGAGGTCCCCGGCTTCGAGGACCTCACCGACATCACCTACCACCGCGCCAAGGATCTCGGCTGCGTCC
>JBHWMJ010000154.1:0-2794 GCA_043423105.1 Marihabitans sp. | reverse complement strand
ACCCATGACGTGCCCCTTCCTCGTTTCCCGCTGACAGGAACCACCCGACCGGTTCACGCTCCGCGCCACACCTCCCCTTCGCCCTGCTGTGGAACATCGCGCTCTCGGGCACCCGCGTGTGGATGGTCTCGAGGCTCGCTGGCGCTCGCACCTCGACCAGCATCACCTGGATCGGTCGGCCGCCGTAGGCTCGGCAGGGTGAGCGCACTGAGTGGAGTCAGCGAGACCTTCGACCCGTCGGCGTGGGAGGAGGTCCCCGGCTTCGAGGACCTCACCGACATCACCTACCACCGCGCCAAGGATCTCGGCTGCGTCCACATCGCCTTCGACCGGCCCGCGGTGCTCAACGCCTTCCGCCCCGGCACCGTCGACGAGCTCTACCGCACCCTCGACCACGCCCGCCGCACCCCCGATGTCGGCGTCGTCCTGCTCACCGGCAACGGGCCGAGCCCGCGCGAGGGGTCGAGCGCGCAGACCCAGGGCTGGGCCTTCTGCACTGGCGGTGACCAGCGGATCCGTGGCCGCTCCGGCTACCAGTACGCCAAGGACAACACTGACGACACCGCTGCGAACATCGATGAGCGCCGGGTCAAGGCCGAAGGGGGCCGCCTCCACATCCTCGAGGTGCAGCGCCTCATCCGCACCATGCCGAAGGTCGTCATCGCCCTCGTCAACGGGTGGGCCGCCGGCGGCGGTCACTCGCTGCACGTCGTGTGCGACATGACGATGGCCTCGCGCGAGCATGCCCGCTTCAAGCAGACGGACGCCGACGTGGGCTCCTTCGACGGCGGCTACGGCAGCGCCTACCTCGCGAAGATGGTCGGTCAGAAGTTCGCCCGCGAGATCTTCTTCCTCGGGCGGACCTACACCGCCGAGGACATGCACCGGATGGGCGCGGTGAACATCGTGTCGGACCACGCCGAGCTCGAGAGGGACGCCCTCCAGGTCGCCCGCGAGATCATGGGCAAGTCGCCGCAGGCGCAGCGGATGCTCAAGTTCGCCTTCAACCTCCTTGACGACGGGCTCATGGGCCAGCAGGTCTTCGCCGGCGAGACGACCCGCCTGGCGTACATGACCGACGAGGCCGTCGAGGGGCGCGACCAGTTCCTCGAGAAGCGCGAGCCGGACTGGTCGCCCTTCCCCTGGTACTTCTGATCCCACGCAACGAAGTGCTGCCAGCAGCACTTCGTGCTGACAGCCGTACCTCGAGCTAGTGCTGGGACACCGAGGTGCTGCTAGCAGCAGTTTGTGAGCGGGGGGCATCCCGGGCGTAGACTCGCACCTGATCGAGAGGGAGTAGTCCCTAACGGTCGCGTCGACACACTGCCGCTCAGCTCTCGGGCGAGGCGGCCGGCGCGGCAGGCCAGGCCCCCTGGCGGACGAGACTTTCGACCACGCACGACGTGACCTCGCCGACCCGGCGGGGTCACCCCTTCGTGCCTGGTCGAGTCGTCCTCCCCGGACAGCCCGCCCGGGCACCCGAAAGAGATCAGGACCCTAGTGGAAGCCTTCCTCCTCTCCACCGCGGTGATCTTCATCGCCGAGCTCGGTGACAAGTCGCAGCTCATGGCGATGACCTTCGCGACCCGCTACCGCGCCCGCGATGTCATCCTCGCGATCACCGCCGCGACCGCGATCGTGCACCTCGCCTCCGTCGGCATCGGCTACTGGATCGGCACGGTCTTCGAGGAGTACCAGAGCTGGATCGCCATCGGCGCCGGCATCGCCTTCCTCGTCTTCGGCGCGTGGACCCTGCGTGGCGACGAGCTGACCGAGGAGGAGGCGAGCAAGGCCCGCAAGGCGACCGGCACCGCGCTGCTCGCCGTCGGCACCGCCTTCTTCCTCGCCGAGCTCGGCGACAAGACGATGCTCGCGACGATCACGCTGGCCACCCGCGAGGGCTGGTTCGGCACGTGGATCGGGTCGACCCTCGGCATGGTCGCCGCCGACGCGCTCGCCATCGGCGTCGGCGCGGTCCTCGGCCGCAAGCTCCCGGAGAAGACGATCAAGATCGGCGCCGCCGTCCTCTTCTTCCTCTTCGGTCTCATCCTCATCGCCGAGGGGCTTGGCTGGATTGGCTGACCGACGCAGGCGCGGACCCGGCTGGGTCCCGAACCAGCACGGAGCCTGGGCGATGCTCGTCGCCCCGGTCGTCCTCGGGGCGCTGCTCGACGGCCGGCTCGACTGGCGTCACCTGCTCCTCCAGGTCCTCGTGCTCGTCGGGTACCTCGCGTTCTTCGCCACCGGTCTGTGGCTCAAGGCGCGCCGACCGCGCTACCTGCCACCGGTGCAGGCGTACTTGCCGGCGGCAGCGGCCGTCGGCCTGCTCGTGGCGGTGAGCGCACCGCACCTCGTCCGGTGGGCACCGCTCTTCGTCGTGCCCATGGCGGTCGGGCTCTACGCCTCGGCGACCCGCGACGAACGAAGCATCTGGTCCGGCCTGGCCACGACCGCCGGTGCCACTCTGCTGACCCCGGTCGCCTTCGACGTCGCGGGTGACTGGTCGGGCCGCACCGCCACCGTCTGGTGGGCGACGTCCGTCCTCGGCGGCTACCTCGCCGGGACCGTCTTCTACGTCAAGACGATGATCCGCGAGCGTGGGGCGAAGGGGTGGTGGGTCGCCTCGGTCCTGTGGCACCTGCTCGTCATCGGACTCGTCGCCCTCGGCCCGGTCGTCGTCGGGATGTCGTGGGCGGCGGTTGCCGCAGTCCTCGTCGTCGCCGTCGTGCTGCTCGGGAGGGCGACGGTCCTGCCGCGCTACCCCTTGTCCCCCAAGGTCGTCGGGATCATAGGG
>JBHWMJ010000275.1:0-2821 GCA_043423105.1 Marihabitans sp. | reverse complement strand
TCTCTGGCGGCCGTCCCGCTCAGGCCCTCTCGACGCGGTCGGCCTGTGGTCCTCGGTCGCTCTGCCGAACCTGGTACCGGACCCGGTCGCCTGGGTGCAGCTCGTCGGTGCCACTGATGACCGACACGTGCACGAAGAGGTCGGCGCCTCCCGCGTCCGGGGTGATGAAGCCGAACCCCCGCTCCACGTCGTAGCGCACGACCACTCCCTCGCCGCCGCGCACCGAGCCGTCGGAGGCACCTCGGTGCCCCGACCGGGCGCCAGGTGCCGACGGTGCGCGTGAGCCCCGCGGCGCCGAGCCGCGTGCGAGGCGCACGTCACGAGCCTGCGGTCCCCGGTCGCCCACGACGACGTCGTAGGTCACCCGCTCTCCCTCGCCCACGTCGGGGAGCCCGTCGGCCAGCTCCCGTGCGTGGACGAAGACGTCTGCGCCACCCGAGTCTGGGGTGATGAAGCCGAAGCCCTTGCCGTCGTCGTACCAGGACACGGTGCCGTCCGCCCCGTCGGACGCCACGGCCGCCTGCGCGGCCTGGGCCCTCAGAGGGAGCAGGTGATCCGCCTGTGCTCCCCGCTCGCCGTCGACGACGAGGAAGGCCACCCGCTGGCCCTCGGAGACGACCCCGCCTCCCACGATGGCCGAGCTGTGGACGAAGATCTGGGCGCCGCCGTCGTCGGGGGTGATGAAGCCGTACCCCTTGGCCGGCTCGTACCAGGCGACGGTGCCGAGCACGCCCAGCGGTGCATCGGCGGCCTGGTCGGCCGTAACCCGGACACGGCGGGCCTGCGGGCCGCGGTCGCCCTCGCCGATCTCGAACTCGACCACCTGTCCCTCACGGAGCACCCTCACCGCGTCGGGGCTGACGATCTCGGACGCGTGGACGTACAGGTCCTCCGACTCCTCCTCGAGGGCGATGAAGCCGAACCCCCGGTCGGTGTCGAACCAGCGGACAGTTCCCTCGGGCACGACGGACTCCTCGTCAAAGCTGCGGTCGGTCCGCTCCAGTGTCCCATCACGGGGCCGCGACAAGCCTTCAGCGGCTACGTCGGGCATCTTGATCCAGGATGGACTGCGTTCCCAGAGCGGCAGGGGGCTGGTCCCATCACGCTGGCAAGCAGCACGGACACAGGTCGGGCATGAGCGAGCACAAACCGTAGTCCGGGGGTCGTTGCCGCGCATATGCGGTGCCGACGACCTCCAGGCAGCAGTTTGTGCACAGGCGTGGTTGCCGTGACGTCCGCACATCGGCCATGAGCGTTCGTTCCGGTGGGCGTCGCGCCGGTCGTCCAGCGGTAGTCGTGGAGGCCGAAGGTGGCGGGTCATCTGCGGGGGTGGACCTCGGCCGCGCGTCGCTCGGCGGAACCGGCCGACGCCGCCGATACCCTCGGCAATAGGCTCGAGGGGGAGCACGCACGCCCCCCTTCGCCCTCGACCTACAGGAGTGACTGCAGTGGCCACCATCGAAGCCATCGGCGCCCGCGAGATCCTCGACTCCCGCGGCAACCCGACCGTCGAGGTCGAGGTCGCCCTCGACGACGGCAGCATCGGCCGCGCGGCCGTTCCGAGCGGTGCCTCCACCGGCGCCTTCGAGGCCGTCGAGCGCCGTGACGGCGACAAGAAGCGCTACCTCGGCAAGGGCGTCCAGGACGCCGTCCGCGCCGTCGAGGACGAGCTCATGCCGCAGCTCCTCGGCTACGAGGCGAGCGACCAGCGGATCGTCGACTCCGAGATGATCGCCATCGACGGCACCGACAACAAGGGCAAGATCGGCGCCAACGCCATCCTCGGCGTCTCCATGGCCGTCGCCCACGCCGGCGCCCAGTCGGCCGGCCTGCCGCTCTTCCGCTACGTCGGCGGCCCCAACGCGCACGTCCTGCCCGTCCCGATGATGAACATCCTCAACGGCGGCTCGCACGCGGACTCCAACGTCGACATCCAGGAGTTCATGATCGCGCCGATCGGTGCGCCCTCCTTCCGTGAGGCGGTGCGCTGGGGCGCCGAGGTCTACCACGCCCTCAAGGCCGTCCTCCACGACAAGGGCCTCTCGACCGGTCTCGGTGACGAGGGTGGCTTCGCGCCCAACCTCGGCAGCAACCGCGAGGCCCTCGACCTCATCCTCGAGGCGATCAAGAAGGCCGGCTACAAGCCCGGCAAGGACATCGCGCTCGCGCTCGACGTCGCGGCCAGCGAGTTCCACGACAAGGGCAAGTACACCTTCGAGGGCAAGAAGAAGACCGCGAAGGACATGGTCGCCTACTACGCCGAGCTCGTCGACGCCTACCCGCTCGTCTCCATCGAGGACCCGCTCAACGAGGACGACTGGGAGGGCTGGGTCGCGATCACCGAGCAGCTCGGCGACAAGGTCCAGCTCGTCGGCGACGACCTCTTCGTCACCAACCCCGAGCGTCTGGCCCGCGGCATCGCCGACAAGGCCGGCAACGCCCTGCTCGTCAAGGTCAACCAGATCGGCTCGCTCACCGAGACCCTGGACGCGGTGACCCTCGCACAGACCAACGGCTTCAAGTGCATGATGAGCCACCGCTCGGGCGAGACCGAGGACGTCACCATCGCCGACCTCGCCGTCGCGACGAACTGCGGCCAGATCAAGACCGGTGCCCCGGCCCGCTCCGAGCGCGTCGCGAAGTACAACCAGCTCCTGCGCATCGAGGAGGAGCTCGACGACGCCGCGGTCTACGCCGGCGCCGGCGCGTTCCCGCGCTTCAAGGGCTGACCGCATGGGTCGTCGGACGAGCCGTCGCCCCGCAGGGTCCTCCGGGCCCGCGCGGGGCGGCGACCGTACCCGCCCGCCCGGCCGCAAACTTT
>JBHWMJ010000267.1:0-2802 GCA_043423105.1 Marihabitans sp. | reverse complement strand
CCTGTGATGCGGGACGGGCTGTGGCTGTGGATGGCGGTCGTCCCCGCCGTCAGCTGTGCCCTCGCGCTCGTGCCGCTCTACTGGTATCGCGTGCCGGAGAGCGACCTGCCCCGCCTCCTCGCCGAGCGCCGCTCCCTTCGCCCCCCTACCCCCAGACCCGAACTTCCTTGAGTTCCTCCGATCCGCTCGCGAACGTTCGCGAGCGGATCGTCATCTGCCTCAGGGTCTTGAGGGGGATCAGCGCTTGCGGCGCCTGAGCCAGAGCAGCAGGCCGATGCCGGCCAAGACGACCCCGAGGCAGCACAGGCTGCCGCCGACGATCGCGATGATCGCCCCGGTCATCGAGAAGTCGCTGACGACGAACGGTCCCGTGCAGCTGATGACGTAGTCGCCGGCCTCGCTCGTCGTGAAGCCGAGGACGTGCTCGTACTCGCTGTCGCCCGCGACGATGTCGAGGTTCGAGCCCTGATCCGCGACGACCGGGCCCGACGGGCCGGTGGCCTGGCACATCGTCCCGGCGTCCTTCGGCGCCCAGACCGACACCACCTCGCTCCCGCCCGCGACGACCGTGTGCGACCCCGTACGGACCTCCTGGTCCGCGAGATCGGTGGCGGCCTGAGCGGTCATCACCCCACCGACCGTGCACAGCACGAGCGAGAGCAGCAGGATCAGGCTGCCGATGATGAGCAGCCACGGCGTGCCCCGCCGGGGCGGCTCACCGACGGGCGAGGTCTGGTACGGCGAAGGGGGTGGAGCGGAGTACGACATGACGCGAACCTAGCGCGGACGGACCGTCGTCGCGGCGAAGGACGGGGGCTCACGCTCGGTCGGCGTCCCGAGGGCGACGACCCGCGCACCACGGGGGTTGATGTGCTCGGTGAAACGCTTGAGCGCACCACCCTTGCCGCCGGCGTCACGGCCCTCGAAGACGATGACGACCTTCTGCCTGGTCTCGCTGACCCATGGTCGGGGTGGGTGAGTCGGCGAAGGGGTGGACGAGCCCCTGCTCGACCAGGACTCGGACGGCCTGGAGGACGAGGTCCTCGGCGTCGGGGTGCGGTCCCTGGAGGGCGACGACGGCGTCGACGACCTCGCGGACCGTGAGCGGCTCCCCGACGACGAGCCACACGGCTCGCACGGTGGCCTCGATGGCGTAGACGGCGGACCCCTGGAGGATGACGAGCGCCCCGTTGTCGTCGAGGGCGTCCGACCAAGGAGCCCGCACGACGCTCGAGCCGATGCCGAGGTCCTCGCCCAGCAGGTCGTCGTCGGGGCGTGGCGGCACGGCATCGCGCCACGCCTCCTCTGCGGGCGGTGGGAGATGGACCCACCACGGCTCGACAGGTGCCGCCTCGGCGATGTGCTCGCGGAGCAGGTCGACGCACTCGTCGATCTCGGCGTAGCGCAGCTGGGCCGGCGGCCCACCTGTCGTCGCGGCCCGGGCGAGGCGGTCCAGCCCCTGCTCGACGAGCCAGAGCGAGGAGGTCTCCGGGATGAGGTCGAGGAGGTGCTCCGCGAGGTCGACCTCGACGATCTGCGGAGTAGCGGTCTCGGGGTCGCGTCGTAGCCCAAGCAGCGTAGCGAGGCGGACGGTCGCCGGCGTGGCGTTCATCCCGACCTCGTCCGGCGGTGGCTCGTCCTTGTCGCCGGGGCGGGCAGGGTCGACGATGATCGACGGCGGCTTGGGGTACGGCGCGATGTCACCGTCGGCGGTGATGACGACCGACTCGTCGGTGACATACCCGAAGGAACGGGAGAGTCGCCGGGCGGCGGTCGACTTGCCGCCGCCTGACCGCGCGACGAGGACGACGGCGCGGTCGCCCTCGCTGACGGCTGCCGCGTGGAGGAGGAGGGGCCCGGTCCCGCGGAGACGGTGGATGCCGCGGCGGGTGACGGCCCGCGACAGGTCGTACGGGAGCTGGGCGGTGTCGTGGAGGGCGACGCGCACCCCTTCGGCGGCCTGGTCGCCCAGGGGCTGACCGTCGGCCGGGACGACCTGGATGCGCTCGATCTCCGGGTCGAGGACGAGGGCGTCGGGGGCGGTGGCGAGCGTGGCGCACCGGGACCACCGGTCCCGCATGAGGGCGACCTCCCCCTCTGGCACGCCGCCGAGATCGAGAGACCACCGGCAGCCCATCGCCAGCAGGGGGACCACCTCGCCGGTCGGCGTGGGCGGGTCCGCGGTCATGACACAAATCTACCCAGCAGCACCGACCGGTCGGAGCGGCTTGGCGAAGGGGAACGTCCGCCCAGGTCAGGCGAGGTACCGTCGCCCCATGACGAACAGCACCGCGGCGACCTCAGGCCTCGCCGAGCAGGTCGGGTCCGTCGTGCGCTCCGTCGAGGAGATCGAGACCTACCTAGCCGACGTGGTCCACGCCGTCCAGGCGGTGACGCCCGGCTGCGACGCGGTCGGGGTGACCGTCGTCCGGGGCGGGCGGCCCTTCACCGCCGCATACACGACGGCACGCACCCTGCGGATCGACGCCATCCAGTACGCGCTCGACGAAGGGCCCTGCCTCGAGGCGCACAGCACCTGCAGCCTCGTCGAGGCCGACCTCAACGACGGGATGGACCGGTGGCCGCGGTTCACCGCCGCGGCGAAGGACTTCGAGATGCGGGCGATGATCGCGCTCCCCCTCATCGCCCGCGACGAGTCGGTGGGCGCCCTCAACCTCTACGCCCACGGTACGGAGGCGCTCGCCGCCGCCGACCGGTCGGACCTGAGCCGGGCGGCGGCCCGCATCGGCGAGGTGGTCGGGGCGGGGCTGGCGGTCATCGAGGCTCGCGAGCTGGCCGGGC
>JBHWMJ010000262.1:0-9199 GCA_043423105.1 Marihabitans sp. | reverse complement strand
ACCTGGTCCGCGCTTGTGGACGGTCAGTCGCCCACCGTCAGCAGGAGGGTCGGTCAGCGCTGGCCACGGGCACGGGCGATCCCCTTCCGGGTGCGGGCATGACGCTCCAGCACCTCGCGCACCGGGGCGATGACGACCGCGTCCGCCACCTCTGCGATGCTCCGTCGCAGCCTCTTGTCCACCGCGCTCGCACGCCGCCGCGCCCCAGCACGGGCCAGCAGACGGCCGAGACCAGCCACGATCAGACCGCCGAGCAGGCCCCCGACGAGCAGGAGGAACGGCGTAGCGAAGGGGCCCACGTCGAGCGTGGGGATCGCCGGCAGCTGCAGCCAGCCCGCCAGACCGATGACGACGAGCCAGACGAGCCCGACGACCGTCGCGAGGGCGAGCAGGATCTGCAAGGCCCCGAGGACGCCCCACCACAGCGGGTTCCGTCCCCGGAGCGGGGTGCTGAGGACGGCCTGGTCGAGCCCGTCGGCGAGCCGGTCGTCGTAGGGCGCGGCCGCGTCTGCGACGGCGTCCGCCCACCGCGTCGGCAGGCCGCGGCCCGCGTGCTCCCCCAGCCGTCGGGCGGCGAGGTCGACGGCCGCCCGGGCAGACGGCGTGGGCGGTGGGATGGACGAGCGGCCGAGGACGGCACGGACGTCCGCCTCGGTGATGTCGGCGCCGGCCTTGTCGAGCCGGAGTCGCTTGAGCGGTGCGGCACGCAGACCCTGGACCCACCGGGTGAAGGGCCAGCCGGTCCGGGCCACCGACTCCATGACGAAGTCGCGTTCCACGGCCTGCACCACGGTCGGGACCCCCGCCGCCCGCGCGAGCGCGTCGACGAGCTCGCCGGAGCCCAGGTCGTCGACGTCGACCTCCTCGGTCCCCACGGAAGCGGACAACCCCTTCGCCGCCTCCTCCAGGTCGGCACCGAGACGATGACGGCTCGCGTCCCGTGCCGCGACGGCAACCTGGAGCCGCTCACGAAGGGCGTCGATGCCCTGCCCGGTCTTCGTCGAGGTGGCGACGACCTTGGCGTCCGGGACCCCGTCGCGCTCGAGGAGCCGCGCGAGGTCGGCGGATACCCGCTCGACGCCGTCGCCCTTGAGCCGGTCAGCCTGGTTGAGGACGACCAGCGTGACCGCGCCGTAATCGCGGAGCACCGAGACGTACTCGTCGTGGAGCACGGCGTCGGCATACTTCTGCGGGTCGGTCACCCACACGAAGACGTCGACGAGCTCGAGGACCCGGCGAGCCTCCTCGCGGTTCGCGGACTCTCGCGAGTCGAAGTCCGGCAGGTCGAGGAGGACCAGCCCCTCGAGCTCGTCCGACCCGTCGACGCTGTGGCGGGCTCCGACCTCGAGCCAGTCGAGGAGCTCACCGACCGGTTCCTCGCCCCACACGCCAGCCGTCGGGGTGGAGGTCGTCGGCCGGCGCATGCCGGCCTGGGCCACCTCAGCGCCGACGAGCGCGTTGAAGAGCGAGGACTTGCCGGAGCCGGTCGCACCGGCGAGAGCGACGACGGTGTGCCCCCCGACGAGACGGGTCCGCTCATCGACCTTGTCGGTGACCTCTGTCGCGCGGGCGGTGGCCCGCGGGTCGAGGAGCTCGCCGCCTGCGTCGACGGCCTCGCGCAGGCTCGCCGACCGGCTGCGCAGCTCGTCGACCGAGAGCGCCTTGACCTTCGCCTCACCTTTGAAGAGCGGTGTCACCGGGCTGCTCCCACTGCCTCGGCCGCCTCGGTGAGGCGGCGGATCTGACCGTCGCTGACGCTCTTGCCACCGAGCGCCTGCTCGTAGCGCTCACGCTCGTCTGCGTAGAGGTCCTGGACCCGCTCGAGGAGCAGGGAACGCGCCTTCGTGGACATCTCGCGGACGGCCTGGTCACCGAAGATCGCCTCGAGCACCTTCTGCGCCACGGCGGTCGTGCCACCGGCGATCGCCACCTCGGGGGCCACGAGGACGCCACCGGTGTGGGCGAAGGAGACAAGCGTGAGGAAGAGCCCGATGCCGTTGACCCCGTATGCCGCGATCCGCGCGTTGGTGCGCCGGTTGCCGCCCTCGGCACGGACGATGTCGAGGACGTCGCCCTGCCAGTCGCGGACCGTCCGCTCGACCGTCGCCTGGAGCTCGGGCGAGGACCGGACCAGCTCGGGGTGCGCCTCGAGCAGCGCCGGACCTGCCTCGCTGGCGCGCCACTGCCGGGCGACGGTCGCAGCGGCGGCGTCGGCCTCGGCCTGCACGAGCGCGGCGACGCCGTCCTGGAGCGCCTCGTCAAGCGGCTTCGAGGGGGGCGGTGCCCCCTTGACGGCGTTGGTGATGCGGTCACGCACCCGCGAGACGCCCGACTCGACCTTGCGGAAGAACTCGCCCGTGCCGACGAACTCCTGCCAGCGCGCGAGGACCTCGCCGCGCAGGAGCTGTCCGTCGCTCATGCCGTCCTTGACCTGCTCCTCGGCCTTGTCATAGGCCGCGAAGGCCGCGCCCTTGAGGTCGAAGACCTCGCGCTGCTGGGCCTCGAGCGCCGCCACGAGACCCGCGGTACGCCCGTCGAGGGAGCGAAGCGCCCCGCCGAGGGTCTGCCGGATGACGATGCCCCGAGCCCGCTGGTCACCGGCGAGCGCCGAGAGCCAGGACCGCAGCCTCGAGATGTCGGCCTCAGGGATGAAGCCCTGCTCGTCGAGGTCGGTCTCCGGGACGGTGAAGACCGGCGAGGTCTCCAGGCCCTGCTCGCGGAGCATGTCGACGAGGTGGCCGCGGACGTCCTGGACGGCGTCACGGTCAACCCGGTCGAGGACGATGGCGACAGCGGTCCCCCGGTCCGAGGCCTGCCGCAGCAGGTCCCACGGCACTGCGTCGGCGTAGCGAGCCGCTGTCGTGACGAAGAGCCACAGGTCAGCGGCCTGGAGGAGCTGGGTGGCCAGACCACGGTTGGCGGCGACGACGGAGTCGATGTCCGGCGCGTCGAGCAGCGCCATGCCCGCGGGCAGCTCCTCGGAGGCGACGAGGCGGACCGTGCCCGGCTGGGGCTCGGCGTCGATGCCCGTGACCCGGGCGAGCGAAGGGAGGACACGGCTGTCGCGGAACCAGCGGGTGTCCTCGGGGTGGTGGATGAGGACGGGGCTGGTCGTCGTGGGCCGCAGCACGCCGGTCTTGCTCACCTCGCGCCGCAGCACGGAGTTGACCAGGGTCGACTTGCCTGCGCCCGTGGACCCGCCGACGACGGCGAGCAGCGGCGCGTCGATCGATGCCAGGCGTGGGATGACGTAGTCGTCGAGCTGCCGCAGGAGGTGCTCGCGATCGGCCCGCGCGCCCTCCGTCGACGGCAGGGCGAGCGGCAGCTCGGCCCGCTCGACCTCGTCCCTCAGGGCGGTCACGTGCGCGAGGAGCCCGGTCGTCGTCGGCTCCCCCGCCGCGGGCGTGTCAGGCATGGCCCAAACCTAACTCAGCGACGCCTGACGGCGGCGCCCCCGCGGCGCTCTCACTTCGTTCGAGCCCCTGTTTGCTTCTGCCCGGGATCGCCAGAGCCGCTCACAAGCTCGCGGCTCTTGGCGCCCCCGCGGCGCTCTCACTTCGTTCGAGCACCTGTTTGCTTCTGCCGGGGTCGCCAGAGCCGCTCGCAAGCTCGCGACTCTTGGCGCCCCCGGCAGGACTCGAACCTGCGACCTAGAGATTAGAAGGCTCTTGCTCTGTCCAGCTGAGCTACGGAGGCGTGCCGGGTGTCCACACCCGTGCGCTGCCAGTGTACGAATGTGATCGACCTGACATGATGCGGGCCATGGTCGTGAGGGTCGAGCTCGCCGAGGCGGTGGTCGTCGACGACCCGACCCTCCGCGACCTCCTCGACGACACCGAGCGGGCACGCTCGGAGCGCAAGCGCGACCCCGTCCCCTTCGTCAGCGCCCACGCCCTCGTCAGGACGGTCCTGGCTCGGCGCCTCGAGGCCGCTCCGCAGGACCTGCGCTTCCTGCGCCGATGCCCCACGTGCGGATCACGGACCCACGGCAAACCGACGCTCGCCGGGCACCAGGGCATCGCCTTCTCCCTCTCCTACACCGACACCCTCGCGGTCATCGCGGTGACGGACGGCATCGACGTCGGGGTCGACGTCGAGCATGTCTCCGAGGCCGACTTCGGCGGTTTCGCGCGGGTGACGATGGCTCCCGACGAGGCCGACGCCTTCGGCGACCTGCAGGGGGCCGAGCTCCTCTCCGCCCGCGCGCAGGTGTGGGCCCGCAAGGAGGCCATCCTCAAGGCGACCGGGCACGGGCTTGTCGTCGACCCGACCGAGGTCGTCGTCAGCCCGCCGGGCGAGCCCGCCCGGCTCGTCGCCTGGCGCGCTGAGGAGCCGCAGCCGGTCGCTGTCTCGGTCACAGACGCCGTCCTGGAGTCGCCCGCCCACCGGGCGTCGGTCGCGGTCCTCGCCAGCGAACCCGTCGAGATCACTCGGACCGGTCGCTGAGGTTCAGCGGATCGACAGGCCCGCGAACTCCCGGCGCCGCGCGGTCATGGAGTCGAGCAGGACCCGCTCGCGCCCGATCGCGTCGTCGTCCACTCGGTGGTGGTGCATCCGGGCGCGCAGCAGCGCGAGCTCGGAAGCAGAGTCCTGGAAGGCGCGCATCGACGTGAGGCTCCTCGGGCCACCGTTGAGCCGAGCCCAGGAGCGGGCCTCCCGTCGCTGACGCATCGACGCCAGCATCGTCACCTCACCGGGCGCCAGCCACCCCGTCGAGACGTACGGCTGGAGGAACTGACCGATGATGCGCCCCTCCCGGTTGCGCGCCCACACGATGAAGACGACGAAGCTCACGAGGACGAGGAAGCCGATGCCGTAGCCCACGAGGAAACCCCCTGGGCCGCTGACGGCGGAGAGGTTCCACAGGCCGTGGAGCACGACCGCTGCGCACCACCCCGCCACCGGGGCCACCACCTTGGTGGCGACGCTGCGGGTGGAGGCCGCGACGCCTACGCCGATCCCGATCATCGCTGTGAACATCGGGTGGCAGAAGGGAGACATCAGCCCCCGTGCGACGAAGGTGAGCGCCAGCCCTTCGCCACCGAGGGTGCTGTACGCGGACGCGAGGTAGAGGATGTTCTCGGTGAACGCGAAGCCCGCGGCGCAGATGCCCGCATAGGTGATGCCGTCGGCGAGCCCGTTGAAGTGCTTGCGGCGGAAGAAGAACATCACGAGCAGGAAGAGGCCCTTGAAGGTCTCCTCGACGACGGGTGCCACGAGGACCGCGGTGACGACCTCCGCCGAGGTCGGGTCGACCGACGACGCGACGACGCTCATGGCGGCGGTGTTGAAGATCAGGGACGGCAGCGTCGCCGCGAGCGCCCCCCAGAGGAAGGCGACGAGCAGGTAGCTCCACGGCTCCGCCTCGAACCGGTCGAGCCACAGGAAGATCGGCACGACGATCCCGACCGGGATGATCGCGAACACCAGTCCGAGCAGCGTCGCCAGGACGCCGAAGCTCAGCGAGAAGTACGCCGCGAAGATCAGGGCGATGACAGCAAAGGCCGAGACGACGAGACCACCGATGACCAGGCGCCGCACCCGGGGTCGCGGCGTCGGGTTGGGCACCGCCTGGACGGGCACGTACCGAGGGTCGTAGTGCTCCTGCACCGGCGGCCATGTCATGGCGCGAGGGTAGTCGGTGGCTAGAGTCGAAGGGTGACCTCAGCGACGCCCGACCGCGCCCATACCGACCGCATCGTCTGGATCGACTGCGAGATGACCGGCCTCTCCCTCGAGCACGACGCCCTCGTCGAGGTGGCGGCCCTCGTCACCGACTACGAGCTCACCGTGCTCGGCTCCGGGGTCGACATCATCATCCGGCCGCCGGACGAGGCGTTGGCGCAGATGGGCGACTTCGTCCGCGAGATGCACACGACGAGCGGCCTGCTCGACGAGCTCGCTGCCGGGACCACCCTGGAGGACGCCCAGGCCCAGGTGCTCGCCTACGTGCGCGAGCACGTCCCCGAGGCCGGCAAGGCCCCGCTCGGCGGCAACACGATCGCGACGGACCGGGGCTTCCTCGCCCGCGACATGCCCGAGCTCGACGCGCACCTCCACTACCGGATGATCGACGTGTCCTCGATCAAGGAGCTCTCCCGGCGCTGGTACCCCCGCGCCTACTTCGCCGCCCCGGAGAAGAAGGGCGGTCACCGGGCGCTCGCCGACATCACCGAGTCGATCGCGGAGCTGCGGTACTACCGCGAGGCGGTCTTCCGGCCACAGCCTGGCCTGGACACCCCGACGCTGCGCGAGATCGCGGCCCGGCACGGAGCCTGACAACGACCCCCGGACAACCGAAGGGGACCGGTCACCTGACCGGGCCCCTTCGTCTGGGGTGAGCGACGGGGCTTGAACCCGCGACCCTCGCGACCACAACGCGATGCTCTACCAGCTGAGCTACGCCCACCATGCGACGCCGGCGCCCGAGGGCGCCACGCACAACGGCGACGATCTTACCCGCTCCCGACGGGTGCTCATGACCACCGGCGGGTTGCGCGCTGCCCTTGCGGGGACCACCCAGGTGGGTGGGGCACGATGGAGGCGTGACCGCTCAGAGCCTGGCCCTCCGTCCGACCGCACTCCGAGGCCTCCTCGCGCTGCTCGCCGCCTCCGTGCTGGCGATCGTCGGCGCCCTGCCGGCGTCGGCCCACGCCTCTCTCGTCCGGTCGAGCCCGGAGTCCGGGGCGACCCTGACCGCCGCTCCTCCGGAGGTCGCTCTGACCTTCAACGAGGAGATCAACCCGCAGTTCGCGACCGTGACGGTCAAGGCCGGTGACTCGACCGCGAGCACGGGCGACCCCGAGGTCGACGGCACGACGGTCTACCAGCCGCTCGACCCGGAGATGACCGCCGGGAAGTACACCGTCGCCTACCGGGTGACGAGCGCCGATGGCCACCCGGTCTCCGGATCCTTCGACTTCACCTACGCGCCGGGCGGGGGCGACGAGGGTGAGGGCGAGACCGGCGGGTCGACGCCGACCACCTCGGACGCGACGAGTACCTCGAGCACCTCTTCCACGACGAGCGAGGACTCCGGGTCCGCGACGAGCACCTCTGCCGGGTCGAGGGAGCCCAGCTCGACCTCGTCGACCTCGGCAACGTCGGAGAGCACCTCGACCTCGGACACCACGAGCACTGAGCCGACGAGTTCTGCGTCCACGAGCCCCGAGGCCGAGACGACCGCCGGCGGCGACGACGGGGTGCCGTGGTGGGTGTGGGTGCTCGGTGTCGTCACCGTGCTCGGGCTCGTCGGCGGCACCGTCCTCGTGCTCGGACGCCGCGGGGACGAAGAGCTCGACCTCGAGTCCTACGGGCGTCCGGACGACGGCGACGACGCCCTCCGCTGAGCCCCGTCAGGGCCGAGGAGCGGCTGGCACCGGTCGATTTCGTCACGACGCACGCCCGGTGCTAATGTCTCTCCTCGCGCGCCATTAGCTCAATTGGCAGAGCAGCTGACTCTTAATCAGCGGGTTCGGGGTTCGAGTCCCTGATGGCGCACCAGGTATGACGAAGGGCCCCTCGCCAGAGGGGCCCTTCGTCATACCTGGTGGGTCTGGGAGATCACCAGCGGCGCGAGCGCCGCTTCGAGATCACCTTGAGGGCGACGAGGCCCACGACGACCGCGGCCGCGATCGCGACCCGGTCCATGCGCAGGTCGCCGGTCTCGGTGCGGGTCGCCGCGTAGAACGAGGCCTTGGCCTGCTCCTTCTGCCGCGCAGCGACGTTCTGCGGCGCAGCGCGCACCGTCAGCTCGTCGATCGTCTGCGCGAGCCGGTCGCGCAGGGCCGCGATGTCGTTCTCCAGCGCTGACTGGCTGGGGGTGCCGTTGCTCATCGGGTCAGTCCGTCCTTCTCGCTTCGGTGTCCGGGGTCCAGTATGCGCGTCCGTCAGGCGCTCTGGAGCCCGAGGTCCCGCTGGATCTTCGCCACGTGCCCGGTGGCCTTGACGTTGTACATGGCGTGCTCGATCGTGCCCTCCTCGTCGACGACGAAGGTCGAGCGGATGACGCCCTCGACGACCTTGCCGTAGAGCTTCTTCTCACCGAACGCGCCGTAGCTCGTCATGACGGCCTTGTCCGGGTCGGAGAGCAGGGTGATGGTCAGGTTGTCGCGCTCACGGAACCGCGCGAGCTTCTCGGGCTGATCCGGGGAGATGCCCACGACCTCGTACCCCTGTCCCTGGAGCTGCTCGAGGGAGTCGCTGAAGTCGCACGCCTGCTTCGTGCAACCGGGTGTCATCGCCGCCGGGTAGAAGTACACGATGACCTTGCGACCGCGCAGGCTCTCGAGGGAGACCTCCGATCCCGTGTCGTCCTGGAGGGCGAAGGGCGGTGCCTCGTCCCCGGGCTGCAGCCGGTCGGTCATGGGGCTCCTTGCGTCGGGTTCCGCCCACCGGTGGCCGCACGTCGGTAGATGCAAATGCTGTGCGATAGTGAGCGCGTTCGGCTCAACCTATCCCAGCATCCCGGCGGAGGCTCTTCATCATGCACGTCCCTGACGGCTTCTTCGACGCTCCGACGTCGGTGGCGACCGGCGTCGTCGCTGCTGCCGGCGTAGGCCTGGCCCTGTGGCGGGCCCGTGGCGGCCTCGACGACCGGGTGGCGCCGCTCGCCGGGCTCGTCGCGGTCTTCGTCTTCGCCGGACAGATGCTCAACTTCCCCGTCGGCGCCGGCACCTCAGGACACCTGCTCGGCGGGGTGCTCGCGGCGGTCCTGGTCGGGCCGTGGGTCGCGACGCTGTGCATCACCGTGGTCGTCCTCGTCCAGGCGCTGGTCTTCGCCGACGGCGGGCTCTCGGCGATCGGCACCAACGTCACGCTCATGGCCCTCGTCGCGGTGTGGGCCGGATGGCTTGTCTTCGTCGGCCTGCGGACCGTCCTGCCGCGCTCCCTCGCGAGCGTCCCGGTCGCCGCCGCCGTCGCCGCCCTGGCCTCGGTGCCGGTCACCGCGCTCGCCTTCGTCGCGATCTACGCCGTCGGCGGCCAGGCTCCCATCGCGCTCGACACGCTCACGACGGCGATGCTCGGTTGGCACACCGTCATCGGCATCGGCGAAGCTGTCATCACCTTCCTCGCCGTCTCCTCGATCATCGCGACCCGTCCCGACCTCGTCCACGGCGCCGGCCCGGCCCGGCGCGCGGCAGCGGCCGCCCGGCAGTCCCAGCACCACCCTGCGACCGAGGTGACGGCATGACCACGG
>JBHWMJ010000253.1:0-4171 GCA_043423105.1 Marihabitans sp. | reverse complement strand
GAGCTCGATCCGGCGGCCACCGATCTTCACCTGGTCGTCGGCGCGGCCGCCGAAGAGCAGGCCCTCGGGGTCGTTGACGACGATGTCGCCGGACCGGTAGGCGCGCTCCCAGCCGAGCGTCGGCATCGGCGCGTACTTCTCGGCGTCCTTCTCCGGGTCGAGGTAGCGGGCCAGGCCGACCCCGCCGATGATCAGCTCGCCGGACTCGCCGATCCCGACGGGTCGCCCGTCGCCGTCGACGACGGCCAGGTCCCAGCCGGCCAGCGGCAGGCCGATCCGCACGGGCAGCTCGCCGGTGACCTGCGCTGCGCAGGCGACGACGGTCGCCTCGGTGGGCCCGTAGGTGTTCCACACCTCGCGGCCGGGTGCCTGGAGGCGGGTGACGAGCTCGGGCGGGAAGGCCTCGCCGCCGAGGATGAGGAGCCGGACCCGGTCGAGAGCGGCAGGGGGCCAGAGCGCGACGAGTGTCGGGACGGTCGAGACGATCGTGACCTGGTTGGCCGTGAGCCACGGACCGACGTCGACGCCGGAGCGGACGAGGGATCGGGGCGCCGGGACGAGGCAGGCGCCGTGGGCGAAGGCGAGCCAGATCTCCTCACAGCTCGCGTCGAAGGCGACGGACAGGCCGGCCATGACCCGGTCGTGCGGTCCGATGGGCTTGTCCTGCAGGAAGATGCGCGACTCGGCGTCGACGAAGGCGGCCGCGTTGCGGTGGGTGACGGCCACCCCCTTCGGCAGGCCGGTGGAGCCGGAGGTGAAGATCACCCAGGCGTCATCCGCCGGGGTGGGGTCGGTGCCTGCGCGGCCGGCGACCTCGACGTCCTCGAAGCGCGTGATGTCGAGCTCGCCCGTGATGGAGGCCGCGACTCCCGCCTCGCCGAAGACGACCCGTGCGCGCTCGTCGGGGTCGTCGGCGTCGACGGGCACGTAGGCGGCGCCGGCGACGAGGGTGCCGATGATGGCGACGTAGAGGTCGAGGGTGCCGGAGCTGATCCGGACACCGACGCGGTCGCCGGGGCCGATACCGAGCTCGGCGAGCCGGGCGGCAAGGTCCTCGGCGGCGTCGAGCAGCTCGATGTAGGTCATCGCCTCGACGGAGCTGTCGACGGCGGTCGCCTCGGGGTGCGCGGCCACGGTCCCTCGGACGATGTCGACGAGGGTGCGCGGCGGCGGCGCCTCGGCCGAGGCGGTGAGCTCAGGGGGCAGTCCGGTCACGGCCGGCTTGTGGCGTCCGAAGGGGAACAGCGCGTTCCCGACCCGCCGCCACTCATCGGTACTGACGTTGGTCGCGGTGTGAGGAGCTCTGCGACGAGCCTCGAGACCTCGGTCAGGCGAGGGCGGCAGCGACGAGGACGCGGGCGGTGGCCTCCGCCTCGTCGATCGCCTCCTCGTACGGGTCCCGCAGCATCTGGGCGAGCAGGCCGTTGTAGACGACGAGCTGGCGGGTCAGGCGCCCCGAATCGGCGGGCCCGAGCCCGAGCCCGGCGACGAGCTCGGCGTGCCGCGTGCGCAGCAGGTCGGTCTCCGCGTCGAGCACGTCCTGCAGACCGGTGCTGCGCTCGGCCATCGCGGCGCGGGTCCCGCTGAAGGCGCACCACTTCTCCGGCAGGTTCTCGCGCTGGTAGGTGTGCATCGCGGGGTACACCGAGAGCACGCGCTCCACCGCGACGATCATCATGGGTCTGCCCTTCGCCTTCGTCATGATCCTCATCATGTGGTCGCTGCACCGCGCGCTCGAGGGCGCGCGGACGCTGACCGACGCGATGCGCACGACGCTCGCGACGTCGTCGGTGGCTGCCCCGACGGGCACGGGATCGTGGCGTCGGTCTGAGGTCTCGACCAGCACGTTGGTCGAGGTGCGACGAGCTCTGCGAGGAGCCTCGAGACCGAAGGGCTCAGCCGCGGGCCTGCAACCAGGTCGCCACGGACCGGACGTACGCCGCGTACTCGCGTCGGGCGAGGGGCACGGCAGCGGCGACCATCTCGAGATCGGTCGCCACGTACTCGTGGATGAGGACGTTGCGCATGCCGACGGAGTCCTTGAGGGCGTCGGCCAGCTCCTGCTCGATGAGTCCCGCGGTGACCGCAGCGTCGAAGCTCTGCCGGTACTCGGTCGGTCTCAGTCCCCCGAGACCCGTGGCGGCGTGGGTGTTGATGCCGGCCGCGAGGTCGACGAGCTGGGTGAGGATGCGCTCGATCGCGCGGCGGGTAAGCCGGTCTTGCTCGAGGCTGGCCACCGTGACCTCACCGACGGCGTCGAGGTCGTCGAGCAGGTCACGCATGAGGCCGAGCCTGACCTGGAGCACCTCCCCGGAGAAGTCGCGCGGGCTCATCGGGCCAGCGCCTCGAGCGCGCGGTCGCGGAAGCGCTGGGTGTCGCAGTACTCGCCGAAGGCCGCCATCTGGGCGTTGGCGTAGCGACCCGGGGTGAGCTCGACGAGCACGTCGACGCCGTGGAGCGCCTCGTAACGGGCGACAGAGCCGGCGTGGTCGAGCGACATGACGTCGACGTGGTCGCCGTACCTCTCTCCCAGTGCATTGACGACGTCGAGGTGCGAGGCGTTCGGCCCGCCACGGAGCCAGCCGTAGGCGAGGTCGACGTCCCCAGCGGCCGACGGGTCGTCGACCGCACTGCCGAAGAGCACGAGCAGGTCCACACCCAGGCGCACGCACAGATCGGCCAGCGACCCGTCCGCCGCGTCGGCGCGAAGCCGCTCGACGACGCCCACGAGATCGCTCATGGGTTCAGGCTATCGGCCTCGCTGATCATGCTGGTCAAGGCGCGAGGAGCGCAGCGACCAGCCTCGAGACCGAAGGTGCGAGCGCCAGCGAGCCTCGATGGGCACCCCTTCGTCGTGCGACAGAATGTCCTCGCCATGGAGATCGCCAGCACCTACCTGCTCGTGACCTTCGCGTGTGCGTTGGTCGCCATGGTGCTGCGGCTGCCGCCGCTCGTGGGCTTCCTCGCGGCGGGGTTCGTCCTCGCCGGCATGGACGCGCCAGAGCTGCCCGGGCTGGACACCGCGGCGAGCCTGGGCGTGACGCTGCTGCTCTTCAAGATCGGGCTCAAGCTCGACGTGCGCGTGCTGCTGCGGCGCGAGGTGTGGTTCACCGCGACCGCGCACATGCTCATCTTCACGGTCGTCGGGGCGGGACTGCTCAAGCTCTTCATGCTCCTCGGGCTGCCCTTCCTCGACGGGCTGCCGTGGCCGGCGCTGCTCATCATCGGCTTCGCCTTCTCGTACTCGAGCACCGTGCTCGTCGTGAAGGTCCTCGAGGACCGGGGCGAGTCGCAGGCCTTCTACGGACGAGTGGCCATCGGTGTCCTCGTGCTGCAGGACATCGCGGCGGTGGCCTTCATCGTCGCCTCCAACGAGGACCTGCCCTCGCCGTGGGTGCCGACGCTCCTGCTCGTCTGGCCGATCTCGCGGGTCCTGCGGCGCGTGTGGGCCTCGATCGGGCACGGGGAGATGCAGGTGCTCTTCGGGGTGGTCGCGGCCTTCGTGCCGGGCTACGCCTTCTTCGACGCAGTCGGGCTCAAGGGCGACCTTGGGGCGCTTGTCATGGGGTTGCTCCTCGCCAGCCACCCGGCGGCGACGGAGCTGACCCGGCACCTGTCGTCGGTGAAGAACCTGCTGCTCGTCGCCTTCTTCATCGACATCGGCATGACCGGGGTGCCCCAGCCCGAGCACGTGCTCGTCGCCGTGCTGCTGCTCGTGCTCGTGCCGCTGCAGGGGCTGGGGTACAGCCTGCTGCTGCGCATGTCGCAGATCAGCCGGCACACGACGAGCCGCGCGGGCCTGACGCTGGCGAACTTCTCCGAGTTCGGGCTCATCGTCCTGGCGGTCGCGGTGAGCGTGGAGTGGGTGGCGGAGGATTGGCTGACCATCGGGGCGCTCGCGGTCGCGCTGAGCTTCGTGCTCTCGGCGGCGGCGAACCGGTCGGAGCGGCTCGCCGACACCTACGCGCGGATCCTGCCCCAGGACCCGCCGCCGGAGCTGCTGCACGACGACTGCCGCCCGGTGGACTTCGGGGACGCGCGGGCGCTCGTCCTCGGGATGGGTCGGGTCGGCAAGAGCGCGGCTCGCCAGCTCGTGAAGGAGCACGGTGTGAGCGTGCTGGGTCTGGAGCAGGACAAGGAGCGGATCTCGGCGCTCGAGGCGAAGGGGTGG
>JBHWMJ010000234.1:0-5862 GCA_043423105.1 Marihabitans sp. | reverse complement strand
CCTCATGGGCGTCACCCCCAAGAGCATGTGGCCAGCGGTCAAGGCCATGCTGCACAGCGTCTATGACCAGCCCGACGCCACCGCGGTCCACGCCCAGTTCGACAGGCTCCTCGACTACGTCCAGGACAAGCTCCCCGAGGTGTTCGAGCACCTCGACCGTGCTCGTGCCGACCTGCTGTCGTTCACCGCGTTCCCGAAAGAGATCTGGACCCAGATCTGGTCCAACAACCCCACCGAACGGCTCAACAAGGAGATCCGCCGGCGCACCGACGCCGCCGGGAGCTTCCCCAACCGCGAGGCTATCGTGCGCCTGGTCGGCGCGGTCCTGGCAAAGCAAACCGACGCATGGGCCGAAGGACGGCGCTACCTCGGCCTCGACGTCCTGGCCCGCTCCCGCATCAACATCGTGCCCACCACCGAACCCGAGATCGGAGCCGACAACCTGCCCGCACTCACGGCCTGAACCCCAAGAAGGAGAACGCAGCCGCTACACCACTACCCGGGACTTGACCTCACCTGCCGGGCTGGTAGCCGTCTGGACCGTAGAGCCGGGTGAACTCGTCGAGGACTCGTTGCATGCCGTTGAGTGGCGGTGCTGCAGGGGACGGAGCGCCGAGACTGACCCCGACGCCGCAGTCGCTCATGAAGCAATGGCTCATGAACCCGCCCCCGAGTGATGTGCCCTCGGGAGAAAGCACCAGACCGTGGCCACTCCATCGTTCCCAGACCTCAACAAGCGTCAGCGGATACACCAGACCGCTCGCCCAGTTTGACATCCATCCGTGGCGTCGGGTGAGGTCCGACGCCGACGTCAGTTCAGTGAAGCGCGTGTGGAAGACGTCGCCGTTCATGAAGTCCACCCGAATCTCCTTGCCGGATGGCGGACATGTCAGGTCCTTCAAGTTCGCTGGTGACACCGTCCAGAAGTTCTCTCGGATTGCAACGCGCGGTGGGTGGCCGGGAACCTCAAAGTCGAAGTTCAGCAGCATCTCTTCCCGCTGATTCTTGGTCCACCAGACCGCAGGCTTGCCGCCAATCTCCAAAGCGACAGGGGTCCGAAGGTAGGCGTTGCCGCCGATGATGGAGAGGTAATCCCGACGCATCCAGTCGAAGCGGCCCTGCACTGACTCCGCGAGGCGCTCGCCTTGGTCCTTCAGGGCCTTCAACTGGTCGCGTGTGAACGCACCGGCGTCGCCTTTGCGGTGGTGTTCCTGACAGAGCGCAATCATGCCCTCGGGTCGGTGGTGGTTCTCGTCCCGCCACGGAGGGTCGAAGTGATGCCAAGTAAGGTAAGGGGAGCCGCAGGGCTCCCCGCCTACATCCACCGGGCAGCGGAAGCCGACTTCTTGACGGAGTTGGCGGACAACCGCGACCGGTGGCGTGCGTGTTACCCCTTGATTCACGGTTCCTCCTCGGTGTTGGGCAAGAAGAGTCCAGCACACGCCACCGACACCTGACGGCTGGTGACACGCGTTCGCTCAACCGAAGAGGTCGTGAGCGCTCGCTCCGGCGTCGCTCTGAACGAATGTACGGAGCGTCCGGCGATGTCCGAGTGCCGCATCTGTCTCTGCACGACGGGGAGTGCTACTCCGTTCTCGATGAGCGTCGTGGCGTACCAGTGTCGGAGCATGTGCGGGTTGAGAGCGATACCGGCGCGCTTGCCGCTACGGCGCAGCGACTCCCGCAGGCTCTCTGGCTTCGCGGTCTCAGCTAGTGACTCCGCAACGGCGGTCAACCAGTTCGGAATGACCACCGTCGAGTCTGAGCACGCCGACTTCAAGGGACCGACCGCGAGCGTTGTTGGCTTGCCGGTCTCGTGAAGCATCTGCACTTGCTTGTTGACGGTCAGGCGATCGCCGTCCACGTCGCGCCGCTTGATTGCGCGGGACTCTCCGATCCTCAGCCCTGCGTACATCATGAGCAGCCCGCGAGCCTCGTGCGGCGAGGTCATGAGCGCCAGCCTGAGCGTGTCCTCGCTGGGCAGGTTGTAGCGGGGACGGGCGCTCTGAATCTTGATGGGCCAGCCGAACACCGAGCGTACGGCGATGACCGTTGCCCGTCGCGTGTTCCGGTCCTCGATTGCCCCGATGCGCTCTAGGACTTCCTTGCTCAGGTCGTAGTCGAGCAATCCCAGACCGTCGAGCAGACGGCGGTAGGACGGAATCGTTGACCTGCGCAGGTCCCCCTCCAACGCAACCTGCATGATTCGCTCGCGGGTGTTCACCACACGTAACCTTTCTCGGTGATGAATCCACACGGCCACGGGCGGACGTACAGCGTTGTCACCCACGGGTGCCAGATGAACGTCCACGACTCCGAGCGGCTCGCCGGGCTGCTCGAGACCGCCGGCTACGTCGACCTCGCCTCCCTGCCCACGGACGGCCGTCCGGAGACCGCCGACGTCGTCGTCTTCAACACCTGCGCGGTGCGCGAGAACGCGGACAACAAGCTCTACGGCAACCTCGGCCAGCTGCGCCCGAAGAAGCTGCGCAACCCCGACCTCCAGATCGCCGTCGGTGGCTGCATGGCGCAGAAGGACCGCGACACGATCGTCCAGCGCGCACCGTGGGTCGACGTCGTCTTCGGCACCCACAACATCGGCAGCCTGCCCGCGCTGCTCGACCGCGCGCGCCACAACAAGGAGGCGCAGGTCGAGATCCTCGAGTCGCTCGAGACCTTCCCCTCGACGCTGCCCACCCGGCGCGACTCGGCGTACAGCGGCTGGACCTCGATCTCGGTGGGCTGCAACAACACGTGCACCTTCTGCATCGTCCCCGCGCTGCGCGGCAAGGAGAAGGACCGCCGTCCGGGCGAGATCCTCGCCGAGGTCGAGGCGCTCGTCGCGCAGGGCGTCATCGAGGTGACCCTGCTCGGGCAGAACGTCAACTCCTACGGCGTCGAGTTCGGCGACCGGCTCGCGTTCGGCAAGCTGCTCCGCGCGTGCGGTGACATCGAGGGCCTGGAGCGGGTCCGTTTCACCAGCCCTCACCCGGCGGCCTTCACCGACGACGTCATCGACGCCATGGCCGAGACCCCCAACGTCATGCCGAGCCTGCATATGCCGCTCCAGTCCGGCTCCGACGCGGTGCTGCGGACGATGCGTCGCTCCTACCGCAGCGAGCGCTTCCTTCGGATCATCGACTCGGTCCGCGACCGGATCCCGGAGGCAGCGATCACGACCGACATCATCGTCGGCTTCCCCGGCGAGACCGACGCGGACTTCGAGGAGACGCTGCGCGTCGTGCGGGAGTCCCGCTTCAGCAGCGCCTTCACCTTCCAGTACTCCATCCGTCCGGGCACGCCCGCCGCGACGATGGCTGACCAGGTCCCGAAGGAGGTCGTCCAGGAGCGCTTCGAGCGGCTCGTGGCCCTCCAGGACGAGATCTCCTGGGCGGAGAATCGCCAGCAGGAGGGCAGGACCGTCGAGGTCCTCGTCGCGACGGGTGAGGGGCGCAAGGACGGGGAGACCCAGCGGCTGTCCGGGCGCGCGCAGGACAACCGGCTCGTCCACTTCGCCGTGCCGGAGGGTGCGGAGGAGCCTCGTCCCGGCGACGTCGTGATGGTCGACGTCACCTATGGCGCGCCGCACCACCTCATCGCCGACGGAGCGCTCTCCGGCGGCACCTACTCGGTTCGCGGGACGAAGGGCGGAGACGCGTGGGCTGCCGCGCAGGAGCAGCCGGCGGGCAAGCCCGCCGTCTCCCTCGGGATGCCGCGGATCGGCGCGCCCGAAACGGTACCGGTCAGCGGCCCGGCCTGCGGGGCGTAGCCGCACGGCATGACGAAGGGGAGATGTCCCATGACGGGACGTCCCCCCTTCGCGCTGCTCAGGAGGAGCGGGTCACTCGTTGCCGATGCGACCGTCGGCCGCCGTGCGGCCCTTCTCGACGTGCTCGGCGCTGACGCCCTTACCCTCGGCGAACTCGCCGGCCTTGTCGAGGCCGGTGTCCGAGTGCTCCTCGATCTTGTCGCCGTGCTGCTCGTTGAGCTCGCCGGCCTTGTCCTTGGCGCTGTCGAAGATGCCCATGTGGTGCTCCCTTCGTGAGACTGCGACGCTGCGGACGCAACGTCCCGATCACCGAACCACACGCAGCCGCCCGTGGGCACCGGAAGGGTGCCCCGAAAAAAAGTTGATGGATCAACTTGCGGAATACTCAAACCGTCAACTAATGTTCTCGTCAGCGGCGCAGGACTGCGCCGGGCCACGAGGCCAGACCACAGACCCGATCCCCTGAGGAGTCACCATGAGCATCTCCATCCCCGCCGGCACCTACGCCATCGACCCGAGCCACACCGAGGTCAGCTTCGTCGCCCGCCACGCGATGGTCACGAAGGTCCGCGGCTACTTCCGCGACGTCGAGGGCCAGGTCGTCGTCGCCGAGGACTTCGCCGCCTCCACTGCGAACGCCACGATGAAGGTCGCCTCCGTCGACACCGGCAACGCGGACCGCGACGCCCACCTCAAGAGCGCGGACTTCTTCGACGCCGACACCACCCCGGAGATCACCTTCGTCTCCACCGGCATCAAGGACGTCCAGGGCGACGACTTCGTCCTCGTCGGCGACCTGACGATCAAGGGCATCACCAAGCCGGTCGAGCTCAAGGCGGAGTACGAGGGCACCGCGCAGGACCCCTTCGGCAACACCCGCATCGGCTTCTCGGCCAAGACCGAGGTCGAGCGCGAGGACTGGGGCCTGACCTGGAACGCCGCCCTCGAGACCGGTGGTGTCCTCGTCTCCAAGAAGATCACCCTCGCCCTCGACGTGTCGGCGATCAAGCAGGCCTGAGCCTGACGGCGCGCACGAAGCGCACGTCGCACGGGGCGGATGGTCGTGATGGGAGAATCCCCGTCATGACCATCCGCCCCATCGTCATCTCCGGCGAACCCGTCCTGCACACCCGCGCTCTGCCCGTCGAGACCATCGACGACGAGATCCGCACCCTGGTCCAGGACATGTACGACACCCAGGAGGCGGCCAACGGCGTCGGGCTGGCCGCCACCCAGGTTGGCGTCGGCCTGCGGATCTTCACCTGGAAGATGGAGAACGAGGACGGGGTCCCCGCCCTCGGCCACATCATCAACCCCTTCGTCAAGGCGACGAAGCCCGCCGCCGGCGAGCCGGACCGCGACCACGAGTCCGAGGGCTGCCTCTCCGTGCCGGGCTACTCCTTCCCGCTGCGCCGCGGCGAGAGCGCGCACGTCACGGGCTGGGACGTCGACGGCAACGAGCTCGACTTCACGGCGACCGGCTGGTTCGCCCGCTGCATGCAGCACGAGTACGACCACCTCAACGGTTTCCTCTACGTCGACCGGCTCGGGGAGCGCTGGCAGAAGAAGGCCCGCAAGGCGGTCAAGGCCGAGGGCTGGGGCGTCCCCGGGCACACGTGGATGCCGGGGGAGGACCGCGACCCCTTCGGTCACGACGAGGAGTGAGCGCCACCGAGGTCGTCGCCGTCGTCGGGGCCACCGCGACGGGCAAGTCCGGTCTGGCCCTCGACCTCGCCGAGCGGCTCGGCGGCGAGGTCGTCAACGCCGACTCCATGCAGCTCTACCGAGGCATGGACATCGGCACGGCCAAGCTGCCGGCGGCGGAGCGAAGGGGTGTCCCGCACCACCTCCTCGACGTCCTCGACGTCACCGAGGAGTCGACGCTCGCGGCGTACCAGTCGGCGGCCAGGGCCGCTATAGCCGACATCCGCGGGCGCGGCCGCATGCCGGTGCTCGCCGGTGGGTCGGGTCTCTACGTCCGGGCCGCGCTCGACGAGCTCGAGATCCCGCCGGCTGACCCGCAGGTGCGGGCGCGGCTCGAGGCGCGCAGCGCCGCCGGCGAGGACGACGCCCTGCGCGAGGAGCTGCACAGT
>JBHWMJ010000227.1:0-5953 GCA_043423105.1 Marihabitans sp. | reverse complement strand
TCGCCTACAACCGCACGAGCATCTTGCCGGTGTTGGCGCCGGTGAGCATGTCCATGAAGGCCTGGGGCGCGGCGTCCAGACCCTCGCGCACCGTCTCGTCCCACCGGATCTCGTCGGCGGCGATCCAGCCGGTCATCCGCTGCTGGAACTCTTCACGCACCTGGGCGGCGTACTTGCCGACGATGAAGCCGCGCAGGGTGAGCCGCTTGCCGATCGCCAGGGCGAGGTTGCGCGGGGCGCACGGCGGCTCGGTCGAGTTGTACTGCGCGATCGCTCCGCACATCGCGACCCGGCCGTCGGTGTTGAGGTTGGCGATCGCGGCCTCGAGGTGCTCGCCGCCGACGTTGTCGAAGTAGACGTCGATCCCGTCCGGCGCCGCCGCCCCGAGCTGCTCGGTCACCGAGCCGTCGTGGTAGTCGAAGGCGGCGTCGAAGCCCAGCTCACCGAGCCGGGCCACCTTCTCTGCCGACCCGGCCGACCCGATCACCCTGGCCGCGCCGCTCAGCCGGGCGATCTGCCCGACGAGCGAGCCGACCGCGCCGGCCGCCCCAGAGACGAAGACGGTGTCCCCTTCGCGCATCTCACCCGCGACGAGCAACCCGGCATACGCGGTGATCCCCGGCATCCCGAGCACGCCGAGGTAGGCGCTGTCCGCGACCGACGAGGTGTCGACCGCCGTCGCCGAGCTCGCCTCGAGCACCGCGTGCTCGCGCCAGCCCAGCCCGTGCAGCACCGACGTCCCGACGGCCAGGTCACCGCTGCGCGAGGCGATGACCGTGCCGACCGCGCCGCCGTCGAGCGGGGCGTCGATGGCGAAGGGAGGGACGTAGGACTTCACGTCGTTCATCCGGCCGCGCATGTACGGGTCGACCGACATCACCGAGTTCGCCACGAGCACCTCGCCGTCAGCGAGCTCGGGGATCTCGGTCTCGACGATCCGGAAGTTCTCCGGCGTCGGCGCGCCCTGCGGGCGCGAGGCGAGGTGCACCTCGCGGGTGGTCGTCGGGACCGGCCGATCAGCTGTACTCGTGGACATTGCGGGCCTCCAGATGCGGGCGTGGTCTGTGCGAGGAACGACCACGCTGCCACATCCGGCCGCAAGTCCTGCTACGGCCACGCCCCGGGCAGCAGCTCATCCCCCCTTCGTCAGCCGAGTCACGCCGCGAGGGCCAGGCTGGCGTAGGCGCCGTCGCGGGCGATGAGCTCGCGGTGGGCACCCTGCTCGACCACCCGCCCATCGTCGAGCACGACGATCTGGTCGGCACCCTCGACCGTGGAGAGGCGGTGAGCGATGGTGATCGTCGTCCGACCGGCCGCGAGGGTCTCGAGCGCCACCTGCACGGCCCGCTCGGTCTCGTTGTCGAGCGCGCTCGTCGCCTCGTCGAGGACGAGGACCCGAGGGTCGCGCAGGATGGTCCGGGCGATCGCGATCCGCTGCTGCTCACCACCGGAGAAGCGGTGGCCGCGCGAGCCGACGACCGTGTCGAGCCCGTCCGGCAGCGACGCGACGAGGTCGGCGACCTGCGCCGCGGCCAGGGCCTGCCACAGGTCGGCGTCGGTGGCTTCGGGCGCGGCGAGCAGGAGGTTCTCCCGGATGCTCGCGTGGACGAGGTAGGTCTCCTGGCTCACGACACCCACGATCGAGGCGAGGACCTCGGGGTCGAGGTCACGGACGTCGACACCGTCGATCGTCACGCGCCCGGCAGTCGGGTCGTGCAGCCGCGCGACGAGCGCGGCAAGCGTCGACTTGCCCGAGCCGGTGTGCCCGACGAGGGCGAGCGAGCTGCCCGCGGGGACGTCGACCGACACCCCGGCCAGCGCGTCGCGGTCCGCGCCCGCGTAGCGGAAGGACACCCCGTCGAGCCGCACCTCGCCGCGGACCGTCGCCGGGTCGAGGTCGACCGGATCGGTGGGCGGGAGGATCTCCGGCTGCAGGTCGAGGTACTCGAAGACCCGGCTGAAGAGGGCCATCGAGCTGACCCACTGCGCGCCGACGTTGAGCAGCCCCATGAGCGGACGGAAGATCCCGGCCTGCAGGGTCGTGAAGGCGACGAGCGTGCCGATCGTCATCCCGCCCGAGGTGGCCGGGAGGCCGGCGGCGAGGTAGATCGCGGCGGGCACGGCGGCGAAGACGATCTGCATCGTCGCCATCCGCCAGCGGCCGGCGAGCTGGCTGCGCAGCTCGAGGTCGATGAGGTCGTGGCTTACGGTCGTGAACCGGTCGGCGTCGCGACGGGTCGTCCCCATGAGCTTCGCGAGACGGATGCCGCTGACCGACAGCCCCTCCTCGATGTGCCCGTGCAGGTCGGCCAGCGCTGCCTGCTGGCGGGCGGTGATTTCGCGCCGCAGCAGGGCGACCTTGCGGGTCAGCCACACGGCGGGCGGGACCACGATGAGCGAGATGAGCGAGAGTCGCCACGAGAGGGCGACCATCGCGACCGAGGTCGCGATCGCCGTCGTGAGGTTGCTCGCGATCGAGGTGGCGGTCGTCGTGACGACGCCCTGCATGCCACCGACGTCGTTGATGAGCCGCGACTGGACCTCACCAGCGCGTGAGCGGGTGAAGAAGCCGAGCGACTGTCCCTGCAGGTGGGTGAAGAGCCGCGTCCGCAGGGTGTGCATGACCTCCTGGCCGACCTGCGCGCTCATCCACGTCTGGACGACGCCGAGCAGCGAGGTGACGACCGCGACGCCGACCATGCCGGCGACGACGAGCAGCAGCAGCCGCACGTCCTGCCGCGGGATCGCCGTGTCGACGACCTCTCGCACGAGGAAGGGCTGGGCCATCGAGACGACGGAGATCGCGACGATGATCGCGGTGACGACAGCGAGGACGCGCCGGTGCGGCGCGAAGAGTCCCGCGACGCGGGCGAAGGGGACGGGGCTCGCCCTGAGCTGTGCCCGGTCCTTGGGATCGATTGTGCGGGGGCCTCCCCCGCCCTGGCGGCCGCCACGGCCGCCCTCTGGGTTCATGGGCATGCCATCCATGGGCATCCCTCCGTTCTTATATCCTGAGGTTAACTCACAATGAGGGTAACGCAGGGGTTGCCGCTATCATTCCCGACATGGCTGACGCCTCCCCCGGGACCTCCACCCCTTCGCCCGAGCCGCTGGGCGAGCTCTTCCTCGCGACCTCGCGCACGCTGCGCCGCCGGACGGCCAACGCTCTGGGGCCGCTGGGCATCACCCTGCACCAGGCGCGGTCGCTCCGGGCCGTCATCCACGACGGCCCGATGCGGCTCGGGGTCCTGGCTGACCGGCTGCGGATCGCGCCGCGGAGCGTCACCGACGTCGTCGACAGCCTCGCCGAGGCGGGCTGGGTCGAGCGCTCCCCTGACCCCGACGACCGGCGGGCGACGGTCATCGCGGCCACCGAGGCCGGGCTCCGCCAGGCCGAGGCGGTCGAGCGCGTCCGCCGCGAGACGAGCGAAAGGTTCTTCGGGCAGCTCGACCCTGCCGAGCGCGACGCCCTGCGCCGCACCCTCCAGGGGCTCCTGGCCGACGGCGACCACCCCAGCCACAGGACCGAGCAGAGATGAGGGTCCACCACCTCAACTGCGGCACCATGCGTCCGCCGGGGGTGCCAGACGGCCTCGTCTGCCATGTCCTCGTCGTCGAGACGGCCGAAGGGATCGTGCTCGTCGATACCGGGCTAGGGGTAGCCGACGCGGCTGACCCCGCCGGACGGTTCGGTCCGGCGCGACGCTTCGTGCGGCCTGTCTTCGACCCTGCTGAGTCCGTGGTCCATCAGCTGCCGACGCTCGGCCTCGACCCCCGGGACGTCCGGCACGTCGTCCTCACCCACTTCGACGCCGACCACACCGGCGGCCTGGCCGACCTGCCCTGGGCCCAGGTGCACCTCACCGCCACCGAGAACCAGGCCGCCCTGCACCCCCGCGGCCCCATCGAGCGAGGCCGCTATCTCCCCAGCCAGCGCGCCCACGGTCCGGCGATCGTCGAGCACGACCCGACTCGTGGCGAGTCATGGCGTGGCTTCGCGTCAGCCCAGCAGCTCGCAGAGGTCGCCGACGGGATCGTGCTCATCAGCCTGCCCGGGCACTCTCGCGGCCATGCGGCCGTCGCGGTCGACGCAGGCACCGCGGGTCGGGAGCGCTGGGTGGTCCACGTCGGCGACAGCTTCTACCACCACGCGCAGGTCGACGGCACAGGTCGGGCGCCCCTCGCACTGACGGCGATGGAGCGCCTCATCGCGGTCGACGGGCAGGCGGTGCGGGCGAACCACGAGCGGCTCACCGAGCTGTGGCAGCGCGGCGAGCCCGATCTCGTCCTCGTCAACGCCCACGACCCGCACCTCCTCGAGCGAGCCCGCGAGGCGGTCGACGGAGAGGCTCGCTGAGCCCCACCGACCACGTGCGCGGCGTCGGCCATGATCCGCGGGCTCCGGCGGCGCGCGAGCTCGCGGCCACGTTGCAGCGCAGCCGGATCCACGGCGTGACGACGAACCGTGACCTCCTCGTCGCGACCCTGCTCCACCCGGAGGTCCTCGCGGGCACGGCCGACACGGGCTTCTACGACGCGCACGGGCCGGCCGAGCTCACCGCGGGCAACGGGCTCTCGGTCGGCTGCCGGGTCGGTCGCGAAGGTCTCGAGGCCGAGACCCTGCCCGAAGGGGTGAGCAACCTCGCCCTGGTGAGCCAGCAGGCGGACCGGGACGGCGCAGGCCCCGGAGGGCGCGCTCGTCGCGCCGGCAGCGGGTAGCGTCACCGAGGTCATGGTCACCGTCGGCCAGCAGGTCGAGCAGGGTGCCACCCTGGCCGTCGTCGAGAACGTCTCCGAGGAGGACGCCGCATGAGCGAGCAGAGCGCGCAGCCCGAGCACCGCGTCGCCGTCAGCACTGAGGGCGGGGTCATGACCCTGGCCCTGGACTCGCCGCAGAACCGCAACGCGCTGTCCACCCAGCTCGTCCGCGAGCTCACCGAGGGGCTGGCCGCGGCGGACGCCGACGAGTCGGTGCGCTGCGTCGTGCTCACGCACACCGGTGGCACCTTCTGCGCCGGCGCGGACCTCACCGAGGCGACCGAGGGCGGCACCGACGACCCGGCGCGGGAGCGTGCCGATCAGCTCGTCGACCTCCTCGAGGCGATCGTGCGGTGCGGCAAGCCGGTCATCGGTCGCATCGACGGGCACGTGCGGGCCGGCGGCATGGGGCTCGTCGCCTCGTGCGACATGGTCGTCGCCGGGCCGTCGTCGACCTTCGCGCTCACCGAGGCCCGGCTCGGGCTGGCGGCGGCGGTCATCTCGATCCCCGTGCTCGCCCGGCTGGACGACCGGTCCGCGTCGCGCTGGCTGCTCACGGCGGGCACGTTCGACGCCGCCGAGGCGCAGCGGATCGGGCTCGTCACCGAGGCGGGCGACGACGTGGACGCAGCGGTGATCGCGCTGACCGAAGACCTGCTCCAGTGCTCCCCGCAGGGGCTGCGCGAGACCAAGGTGCTGCTGACCCACGACCTGCTCGAGGCCTTCGCCGCCGGGCGTGACCGGGTGGCCGAGCAGTCCTCGCGGCTCTTCCAGAGCGAGGAGGCGCAGGAGGGGATGCTCGCCTTCCTGCAGCGTCGTCCGCCGCGCTGGGCACCGCAGGCCGCGGGCTGATCGGCCTTGGCTCAGGAACGCTAGCCAAGGATGGCCATGGCGGCCTGCTGACGGCTGCTCACCCCGAGGTGCGTGAGGACGGTCTGCACCTCGCGTTCGACCGTTCGCACCGACGTGTCGAGGTTGCGCGCCGTCGTCACGTCCTTGTCGCCACGCGCCACTGTCGTGCTGGGGCTTCTCGCCCTGACGCTCACCGCGGCACGACTCGGGCAGGCGGTCGTCCCGGGGCTCTTCGCCGGTCTGGCAGCCGCCGTGACGAGCCACGCTGCGCTCGGCACGTGGGGTGCGGTGCACCGGACCGACGCGGCTGGGGCGGTCGCCGCCGCGCTCATCGTCGCCAGTC
>JBHWMJ010000219.1:0-6638 GCA_043423105.1 Marihabitans sp. | reverse complement strand
GATCTCAGGTCGAGGAGTCCTCGACCTGCGGGGCGGGCGTCTGCGCCGGCTGCACCCGACCGGCCGGCGTCGCGTGCTCGCTCGCCTCACGGCTGGCCTGCCCGGCCTGACCGCGGGCCTCCTTGAGCGCCTCGGCCGGGTCCTCGAGCGAGGTCTCGGCGAAGGCGTTCTCCTCCGGGGCGTCCGGGATAACCCAGCCCTCCTCGTCGGGGCCGTCGGGTCCCCCTTCGCCCTTGCCGAGCATGCCGCCCATCGCCTTGAGCGCGTCGGTGAGCTCGGAGGGGATGATCCACATCTTGTTGCTGTCGCCGCGGGCGATCTGCGGCAGCACCTGGAGGTACTGGTAGGCGAGCAGCTTCTGCGTCGGCTTGCCCCGGTGGATCGCGTCGAAGACCTGCTGGATGGCGCGGGCCTGACCCTGGGCCTCGAGGATTCGGGCCTGGGCGGAACCCTCAGCGCGCAGGATCTGGCTCTGCTTCTCACCCTCGGCGGTCAGGATCGCGGACTGCTTGGTGCCCTCGGCGTTGAGGATCGCCGCACGGCGGTCCCGCTCGGCCTTCATCTGCTTCTCCATCGACTCCTGGATGGAGAAGGGCGGGTCGATCGCCTTGAGCTCGACCCGGTTGACGCGGATGCCCCACCGGCCGGTGGCCTCGTCGAGCGCGCCGCGCAGCTGGGCGTTGATCTGGTCGCGGCTGGTCAGCGTCTGCTCGAGGTCGAGCGAGCCGATGACGTTACGCAGGGTAGTCACGGTGAGCTGCTCGATGCCCTGGATGAAGTTGGCGATCTCGTAGACCGCGCTCTTGGCGTCGATGACCGTGTAGTAGATGACCGTGTCGATGTTGACGACGAGGTTGTCGCTCGTGATGACCGGCTGCGGCGGGAAGCTCACGACCTGCTCGCGGAGGTCGATGTTCGCCCGCACCTTGTCGACGAACGGGATGAGGATGTGGATGCCGCCCTCGAGCGTGCGGGAGTAGCGACCGAGGCGCTCGATGATGAGCGAGGTCTGCTGCGGCACGATGCGCACCGTCTTGAAGAGGATGACCAGCGCGAACAGCAGCAGCGCGGCCAAGAAGATGAGGATGCCGAGGCCCTCCATGGATGTCCTTCCGTCGTACTCGTCATGGCCCGGCGGCTGCCGGTGCCCCCTGCAGTGGGTGCCTGCTTACGCAGGCTGGTTGGTCACGATGACGGTCGCCCCGTCGATGCGGACGACCCTTACCTCCTCGCCGGGCTCGCAGGCGGGCTGGCCGGGGGCGACCCGAGCGCTCCACACCTCGCCGGCGAGCTTGACCCGGCCGTCCGTCGTGGTGACGGTCTCGATCACGCGGCCCAGCCTGCCCTGCAGCGAGGCTGCTCCGATCGTCCCGGATGCCTCGCTCGACATGAACTGCCGACGCACCAGCGGCCGCACGGTCCCGATGAGCAGGATCGCGACCGCGACCGCGACGACAACCTGGAGCGTCAGCCCGGCACCGAGACCGGCCGCGAGGGACCCGGCGATCGCACCACCGGCGAGCATGACGAAGACGAAGTCGACCGTCGCGGCCTCGACCGCCACGAAGATGAGGGCCAGCGCGAGCCACGCCACCCAGAGGTTGTCACCCAGCCATTCCATGTCAGCTCCCCTTGCTCTCTGTCGTCCTGCTCGTTCGTGTCACATTGTCGCCCGCGCGGACCAGCGCTCGCCGTGCTTCTCCAGCACGAGGTCGAGGCCGAAGGTCCGGGAAAGGTTCTCTGCCGTGAGGGTGATCTCGATCGGGCCCTGCGCCACGACACGCCCCTCGCGCACCAGCAGGATGTCGGTGAAGTGCGGGGGGATCTCCTCGACGTGGTGGGTCACCATGACGAGGGCCGGCGCCGCGAGATCGGCGGCAATCGCCCCGAGCCGGGCCACGAGGTCCTCGCGGGCGCCGAGGTCTAGCCCGGCGGCCGGCTCGTCGAGGAGCATGAGCTCGGGGTCGGTCATGAGCGCCCGGGCGATCTGGACCCTCTTGCGCTCCCCCTCCGAGAGCGTCCCGAAGGTCCGGTCGGCGAGGTGTGATGCGCCGAGAGCCTGGAGCAGCTCGTCGGCACGTCCGTGGTCGAGCTCGTGGTACTCCTCGCGCCAGCGCCCGGTGACGCCCCACGACGCGGTGACGACGACGTCCCGCACGCTCTCCTGGGGCGGGATCGCCGCGGCCAGCGCCGAGGAGGAGAGCCCGATCCGGGGCCGCAGCTCGAAGACGTCCACGGCCCCGAGCACCTCCCCGAGGATCCCGGCGACGCCCGAGGTCGGGTGCATCCGGCCGGCGGCGAGCTGGAGCAGGGTGGTCTTGCCCGCGCCGTTGGGGCCGAGGACGACCCAGCGCTGTCCCTCCTCGACCTCCCAGTCGACGTCCACGAGGAGATCGGTCTGGCCACGCCGGACCCCCACTCCGGCGAACGCGAGGACATCACTCATGCCGTGACCCTATCTGCCTACGATGCGCTGGTGTTCGAGCTCCCTGCCAGTCTGCGCGTCGCCCTCTGGGCGACCTCGCTCCTCGCGTCTGGTGGCGACCTCGCGCAGGTGGCGCCTCGGGCCCTGCCGGATGTCGACCACGTCGCCGGTCTGCTCGACCGGCTCACCCTGTGGCGAGACCTCGGCGAGTCGGCCGTGCTCGTAGCCCTGCCTGGGCCGGGAGACGTCTCCGGCCTCCCTCGGGCGGGCGCTGAGGCCGTCGACGCTGCCGTGGAGGCCGGCGAGGCCGTGTACGTCCCGGGTATCGGCGGGATGCTCGTCCCGGAGGACTCGACCTTCGGCTCCTCCGGTCGCCGGCTCGACTGGCACCACCACGACGCGGACCCCGTGCCCGTCCACCGGATCGAGGCCCTCAGCCTGCGCCAGATCGAACGACGCATCCACGATGTCGTGACAACGGCCGGGCACGACCTCGTCGCGGTGGGCGGACAGCCCTTCGCCGACTCGCTGGCCCGGGAGATTGCCGACAACCGGCTCGGGGGCGCGTGGGGTCTGCCGGACGACCTCGGCGACCGTGGCTACCGGGTCATCACGCTCGCCGGGACGGTCGGGGCCGCGGCTCGGCTCGGCCTGGAGCACTCCGGCGCTCTCGACGCCCGGACGGCCACCGACCGCGAAGGGATCCTGCGCTCGCTGACCCGCAGCGCGGACTCGGTCCTCGCTGACGCGGCCAACGCCGCGTGCGCGCAGATCGCCGGCTGGGTGCCGGCGCGCTGAGTCAGACGACCGAGCGGTAGACCTCGAGCGTGCGCTCCGCGATGCTCGTCCAGGAGAACTCGGCAACCGCCCGCTGCCGCCCGGCCTCGCCCCGCTGCCGTGCCCGTGCCGGGTCGCTGACCGCCTCGGTGAGGGCCACCGCGAGGTCCGCCACGTAGCGGTCCGGGTCGACGGGCGTACCCGTACCGTCCTGGACCTGCTCGATCGGGACGAGCCACCCGGTCTGGCCGTCTGCGACGACCTCCGGGATGCCCCCGGTCGCGGTCCCGACGACCGGCAGCCCGCACGCCATCGCCTCGAGGTTGACGATGCCCAGCGGCTCGTAGACCGACGGGCACACGAAGACCGTGCCCGCGGTGAGGATGGCGATGACGTCGGCCCGGGGCAGCATCTCGGCGATCCAGACGACCCCGTCCCGGTCCCGGCGCAGACCCGCGATGAGGCCCTCGACCTCGGCCTGGATCTCCGGGGTGTCGGGGGCACCGGCGCACAGGACCACCTGGACCTCCGGCGGCAGCTGCTCCACGGCGCGCAGCAGGTACGGCAGTCCCTTCTGCCGGGTGATCCGGCCGACGAAGACCACGCTCGGTCGGTCCGGGTCGATCCCGTGCTGGGCGAGGACCGCGTCGTCCCGCTGCGGGGACCACAGCTCGGAGTCGATGCCGTTGTGCACGACACGCACCCGGTCAGGGTCGATCTGCGGGTACGAGCGCAGGATGTCGGCCCGCATCCCGTGGCTCACGGCGATGATCGCGGCGGCCGACTCGTAGGCGGTGCGCTCGACCCACGAGGAGAGGGCGTAGCCGCCCCCGAGCTGCTCGGCCTTCCACGGTCGCAGCGGCTCGAGGCTGTGGGCGCTGATGACGTGGGGGACGTCGTGGAGCAGCGAGGCGAGGTGCCCGGCGTGGTTGGCGTACCAGGTGTGCGAGTGGACGAGGTCGGCCCCGGCGCAGTCCTGCGCCATCGTGAGGTCGACCCCCATGGTCTGCAGCGCGGGGTTGGCATCCGCGAGGGCCTCCAGGTCGGGGTAGCCGGTCGTGCCCTCCTCGTCACGCTCCTGCCCGAAGCACCGGACCCGGACGTCGAGATCCCCCCGGTCCCTCAGGGCCCGGGTCAGCTCGGCGACGTGGACGCCCGCCCCTCCGTAGATCGCCGGCGGGTACTCCTTGGTCAGGATGTCGAGACGCACCCTCACACCGTAGGCCCGAGGCGATAGGTTCGTCACGAGAGGTCAGTTCTCGACCAGGAGTGGAAGATGCCACGCAGCGGAGCGCCCAAGGTCCTCGTCATCGTCCTGGCCGGAGGTGAGGGCAAGCGGCTCATGCCGCTGACGGCCGACCGGGCCAAGCCGGCCGTGCCCTTCGGCGGCAACTACCGGCTCGTCGACTTCGCGCTCTCCAACGTCATCAACTCGGGCTACCGCAAGGTCGTCGTCCTCACCCAGTACAAGTCGCACAGCCTCGACCGGCACGTCTCGCAGGCCTGGCGCATGTCGACGATGCTCGGTGACTACGTCGCGGCGATCCCGGCGCAGCAGCGGGTCGGCAAGTCGTGGTACTCCGGCAGCGCGAACGCCATCTTCCAGTCCCTCAACACGATTCGTGACGAGCGCCCGGACATCGTCGTCGTCGTCGGGGCTGACCACGTCTACCGCATGGACTTCTCCCAGATGGTCCGGCAGCACGTCGAGTCTGGGGCCGCCGCAACGGTCGCGGCGATCCGTCAGCCGATCTCCATGAGCGACCAGTTCGGCGTGCTCGAGGTCGCCGGCGACGACCCGACCCGGATGACGGCCTTCCGCGAGAAGCCGACCGAGACGACGGGTCTGCCCGACTCCCCCGACGAGATCTATGCCTCGATGGGCAACTACGTCTTCTCCGCCGACGCGCTCATCGACGCGGTGACCCGCGACGACACGCGCCCGGGCAGCAAGCACGACATGGGCGGCGACATCATCCCCGACCTCGTCGAGCGCGGTGAGGCAGCGGCCTACGACTTCAACGCCAACGAGGTCCCCGGCGCGACCGACCGTGACCGCGCCTACTGGCGCGACGTCGGGACGCTCGACAGCTACTACGACGCACACATGGACCTCACCTCGATCCACCCGATCTTCAACCTGTACAACTTCGCCTGGCCGATCTACACCCACCAGCGGCCGTTCCCTCCGGCGAAGTTCGTCCACGGCGACCAGGGTCGCTTCGGCGAGGCGCTCAACAGCTGCATCTCTTCGGGTGTGGTCATCTCCGGCGCCCGGGTGAACAACTCGATCGTCTCCCCCGGCTGCCACGTGCACAGCTACACGACCGTCGACGACTCGGTGCTCCTCGACGGCGTCGACGTCGGTCGCCATGTCGAGCTGCGCAAGGTGATCGTCGACAAGGACGTGACGATCCCCGAGGGCACGAAGATCGGGGTCGACCCCGAGCACGACCGGGCTCGTGGCCTCGTCGTCACCGAGTCGGGCCTGACCGTCGTCGGCAAGGGCCAGTCGGTGGTCCCGTGACCGAGGCCCTGGACGAGCCCATGCTGCTCGTGATGGACGTCGACTCCACGCTCATCCAGGCCGAGGTCATCGAGCTCATCGCCGAGCACGCCGGCACCCGCGACGAGGTCGCGGCGGTCACCGAGGCCGCGATGCGTGGCGAGCTCGACTTCGCCCAGAGCCTGCACGCCCGCGTCGCGACGCTCGCCGGGCTCGACCTCGAGGTCCTCGAGCGCGTCCGCCACGCCGTCCCCCTCACTCCTGGGGCACGCACCCTGATCGGGGCCTTCCACGAGCGCGGCTGGCCCGTCGGCCTGGTATCCGGCGGCTTCCGCGAGGTGGTCGGACCGCTGGCTGCCGACCTCGGCATCACGCACGTCCGCGCCAACGAGCTCGAGAGCGAAGGGGGTCGACTTACCGGGCGCGTCCGCGGCGCGGTCGTCGACCGGCGGACCAAGGAGACCTTCCTGCGTGAGCTGGCCGCCGAGCACGGGATCCCGATGGAGCGCGCCGTCGCCGTCGGCGACGGCGCCAACGACCTCGACATGGTCGGTGCCGCGGGCACCGGGGTCGCCTTCTGCGCCAAGCCCGCGCTCCGGGAGGCTGCGACCATCGCCGTGGACGAGCCTGACCTGGCCCTCGTCCTCGACGCTCTCGGCGTCACGGCGCAGCGGGCGGACGACGACGAGGGCGGATACCCCCTTCGTCCCTGAGGGCCCTCAGATCCCCATCGCGTGGACGCCGCCGTCGACGTGGAGGATCTCTCCCGTTGTCGCCGGGAACCAGTCGGAGAGCAGCGCGACGCACGCCTTCGCGGTCGGCACCGGGTCACCGACGTCCCACCCGAGCGGCGAGCGGCTGTCCCAGGACTCCTCGAACTGCTCGAAGCCGGGGATCGACTTCGCCGCGGTCGTGCGGATCGGGCACAGG
>JBHWMJ010000149.1:0-2862 GCA_043423105.1 Marihabitans sp. | reverse complement strand
CCGTGGTCATGCGCATGTCCAACCTCTTCCTCCGCACCCTCCGCGAGGACCCGGTGGACGCCGAGCTCCCGGGCCACAAGCTGCTCGTCCGCGCCGGCTACGTCCGCCGCGCCGCCCCGGGCATCTACACGTGGCTGCCGCTCGGCATGCGCGTGCTGCGCAAGGTCGAGGGCATCGTCCGCGAGGAGATGGACCAGATCAGCCAGGAGCTGAGCTTCCCCGCGCTGCTGCCGCGCGAGCCCTACGAGGCCACGAACCGCTGGACCGAGTACGGCCCCAACCTCTTCCGGCTCCAGGACCGCAAGGGCGCCGACATGCTCCTCGGCCCGACCCACGAGGAGATGTTCACACTCGCGGTCAAGGACGTCTGCAGCTCCTACAAGGACCTGCCGCTCAGCCTCTACCAGATCCAGACGAAGTACCGCGACGAGGCCCGTCCGCGCGCCGGCGTCCTGCGCGGCCGCGAGTTCATCATGAAGGACAGCTATTCCTTCGACGTCGACGAGGCCGGCCTGCAGAAGTCCTACGACGCGCACCGCGACGCGTACATCAAGATCTTCGACCGGCTCGGCTTCGAGTACGTCATCGTCCAGGCCGACTCCGGCGCGATGGGAGGCTCGGCGAGCGAGGAGTTCCTCGCGGTCAACGAGGGCGGCGAGGACACCTTCGTGCGCGACGCTCACGGCTACGCCGCCAACGTCGAGGCTGTCGAGGTCCCGCAGGCAGCGCCGGTCGAGATCACCGCGGGCCCGGCGCACGTCGAGGACACCCCGGACACCCCGACGATCGACACCCTCGTCGCCGCGCTCAACCGCGACCATGCCCGCAGCGACGGCCGGGAGTGGACGGCCGCCGACACCCTGAAGAACGTCATCGTCATGCTTGAGCACCCCGCCGACGCCGAGCACCCTGAGGGCCGCCGCGAGCCGCTGGCCATCGGCGTCCCGGGCGACCGCGAGGTCGACCCGAAGCGGCTCGAGACCAAGGTCTCGCCGGCGACCCCCGTCGCGTTCGAGGAGAAGGACTTCGCGGCCTACCCCTCGCTGGCGAAGGGGTACATCGGCCCGGGCGTCCTCGGGGAGAACAACACGGCCGCCGGCAGCAGTGGTATTCGATACCTCCTCGACCCGAGCATCGCGGAGGGCTCGGCCTGGGTGACCGGCGCCGACGAGCACGGCAAGCACGTCATCGACCTCGTCCATGGCCGCGACTTCACCGCCGACGGGACCATCCAGGCAGCCGAGATCCGCGAGGGCGACCTCGGCCCGAACGGCGAGTCGCTCACCCTGGCCCGCGGCATCGAGATGGGCCACATCTTCCAGCTCGGCCAGAAGTACGCCGATGCGCTCGGCCTCAAGGTCCTCGACGAGAACGGCAAGCTCGTCACCGTCTGGATGGGTTCATACGGTATCGGCGTCACCCGGGCCGTCGGCGTCATCGCCGAGGACAACCACGACGAGGCGGGCCTCGTCTGGCCGCGCAGCGTCGCCCCCTTCGACGTCCACGTCGTCGCCGCCGGCAAGGGCGAGGAGCTCTTCGCCGCTGCTGCCGATCTCTCGGCGCAGCTTGAGGCGCAGGGCCTCGACGTCCTCTACGACGACCGGGCCGGCAAGGTCAGCCCCGGTGTGAAGTTCAAGGACGCCGAGCTGCTCGGCATCCCGTCGATCCTCGTCGTCGGCAAGGGCCTGGCCGAGGGTGTCGTCGAGCTCAAGGACCGCCGCTCCGGGCAGGCCCGCCAGGTGCCGGTGAACGAGGCCGTCGCGCAGGTCGTCCAGGAGGTCCGGGGCGGGTGAGCCGCGAGGAGGACACGCCGCGCAGGCCGAGCCCGGGCCGCCCGGAGCCCGGCCCGGTCGAGGCGGTGATCTTCGACTGGGGCGGCACGCTGACTCCCTGGCACTCCATCGACCTCGGGGAGCAGTGGCGGGTCTTCGCGCGCGAGATCCATGGCATCCCCTTCGCCTCCGAGGACGTGCCGCATGCCGACCTCGAGCGTGCCCACGAGCTCGCCGACCGGATCCTCGCCGCCGAGGACGAGGCCAGGCAGCGGTCGCGCTCCGATCACGCGAGCGCTCACCTCGACGACGTGCTCCGGGCGGCCGGGATCGACCCCTGGCACGACCGCCATCACCTCGCCCTGGCGGCCTACCGGCGGTTCTGGGAGCCGCACACGGCGACCGATCCGCAGGTGCGGCCGCTGTGGGAGGGCCTGCGGGCGCACGGCCTCAAGGTCGGCGTCCTGTCCAACACCATCTGGAGCCGCGAGTACCACCGGGGGATCTTCGAGCGCGACGGCGTGCTCGACCTCATCGACGCCGACGTCTACTCCAGCGAGATCCGGGTGACCAAGCCGCACGCGCTGGCCTTCGAGACGGCGTGCCGTGCCCTCGACGTCGCACCGACGAGCGCCGTCTATGTCGGGGACCGGCTCTTCGAGGACGTGCTCGGACCGCAGGAGGTCGGGATGCGCACGATCTGGGTGCCGCACAGCGAGATCCCGCTCGACCAGCAGATCGCCGTCGAGGTAGAGCCGGACGCCACCGTGCAGGACCTGGGCGAGATCCTCGGCGTCGTCGAGGGCTGGCTCGCTCAGCCCTGAGGGGCGAGCAGCCACAGGACGGCGAAGGGGGCGAGCCACACCTGGTCGTCCCCGCCCCACGGGAGGGGGTCCCCGGTGAGCTCGTCGCGCGCCTCGGCGACGCCCATGGCCCGGGCACGGTGCCCGGGCCACGGCCGCCAGCCGTCGGTGACGTTGGCGACCTGGACCATGAGGCCGAGCGGGTGGTGCCGCTCGAGGACCAGGACACCGTGGTCGTCCACGGGGCCCACGACCGTCTCGACCGAGCCGTGGAGGTGGGGGACAAC